>JAEUUM010000268.1 GCA_016787375.1 Saprospiraceae bacterium | reverse complement strand
CATACTACCTTTTCTCATAGATGCTGCCAAAGGTCATTCATCTTCTGAAAGCATTAAAACTTTAGCCAATACCGCAACCACAATTGTGCTTGTATCTGAAGGGTACCCAGGTAATTATGCTAAAGGTAAAGTCATTACTGGTACAGAGAATGTTAAAAATAGTCTTATTTTTCATGCAGGGACCATTGCTGAAAACGGAGAGACTAAGACCAACGGTGGAAGGGTTTTAGCTATCACTTCATTTGGTAAAACAATTAAGGAGGCAGTTTCTAAATCCATGGATTCAGCTGAACTCGTAAATTTTGAAGGTAAACGTTACCGAACTGATATAGGTAATGATCTAATGAAACATCCCAAATAACAACTGCTTTTGATGAAATACAATATCCTTGAAATCAACGATGCCGTAAATGGGAAATTTCTTGGTAAGCAAACTTCATATTTTATTGAAAATTTGTCGATAGACAGCAGACATATCATTTTCGAAGAACAAACATTGTTTATTGCCATCAATGGTTTAAGAAAAAACGGTCATGATTTTATTGAGGATCTCAAGTTTAAAGGTGTCCAAAACTTCATAATATCTGATGTAAACTACGCCAAAGATACCGATACTTACAATTATATTTTGGTTTCTGACACTTTAGTTGCGTTACAGTTACTGGCAACATACCATCGCTCAAAATTTAAAATACCGGTCATCGGAATCACCGGAAGCAATGGCAAAACCATTGTAAAAGAATGGCTGACACAGCTGCTTAATAAAGATTTTACCATTGTCCGAAGCCCAAAAAGTTATAACAGCCAGATTGGTGTTCCACTTTCAGTATGGCAAATGAATGAAGACCATAATTTAGCCATATTTGAAGCAGGTATATCTACGATAGGTGAAATGAAAAATCTGAAAAAAATTATTTCACCAGATATAGGAATTTTTACATATTTAGGAGATGCACACAGTGCAGGATTTGAGAATTTGAATGAAAAACTGGAAGAAAAACTTTTGCTTTTTGAAGATTCTCAATCATTAATATATTGTGCTGATCAGGCAGTTGTGGATCAAATGGTCAAAGCCAAATTCAAGGGAAAGCGAATATCCTGGTCATTTGAAGATAATGGAGTTGTAAATTTTAAGAAAATAATCAATGGAACTAAAGTTGCACTGACTGCCACATTTCCGAATGTAAGATTTGAGGTTGAAGTCCCCTTTCAGGACACTGCCTCTGTCATGAATTTATGCCATGTCTTGGTTTGTGCTCACGAGATGGGCATACCTTTGGAAGAAATTAAAGATGGAATTAAAAACCTCACGGCTGTGGTTATGAGGCTTGAAATTAAAGAAGGAATCAACAATTGTTTGCTTATTGACGATACATACAATGCTGATTTTGACTCTCTTAACATAGCATTACAATTTCTACAGCAACAAAGTCAAAAACCTGTTCATACCTTAATTTTATCCGACCTATTGCAATCCGGATCATCCGATGCAAAATTATATGCACAAGTTGCTCATCTGTTAAACAAATATAAGATTCAAAAACTTATTACCATTGGTGAGAATAGTGCAGTTCTTGGAAAACACATAGCAGAAAGCATAGCTTACAGACATTTTAAGTCTACAAAATCATTCATTCAACACTTTCATAGTTCTGATTTCAACGCTGAGGCAATTTTGATAAAAGGTGCAAGAGCATTTCAATTTGAAAAAATTGTACATGCCCTTTCAAGAAGGTCACACCGCACGGTCCTGGAAGTAAACTTGTCAGCCCTTTTACACAACCTCAATGTATATGCAGCGCAACTTAAACCCGGTGTAAAAATAATGGCAATGGTAAAAGCATCAGCTTATGGTGCAGGGAGCGATGAGATAGCCAAACTTTTGCAATATCACAGAGTTGATTATTTGTGTGTCGCATATACTGATGAGGGAGTTGATCTCAGAAAAGCTGGTATCATTTTACCAATAATGGTTTTAAACCCAGATGAATCAACCATCGAACTTGCTTTAAATCATAAACTCGAACCAGAAATATATAGTTTGGGAATTTTGCGTTCACTCGTCAGCCAAATACCTTTAGGAGCAGACTCAATAGGTGTTCACCTAAAACTTGATACGGGCATGAATCGTTTGGGCTTTTCAGAATTCGATCTCGAGGATTTGACCGACATTCTCAAACACAACCCACAAGTAATTATAAAGAGTATTTTCACTCACCTAGCAGCCAGTGAAGACCCAAATCATGATGATTACACGTTCAAACAAATTAGCAAATTTGAAGCAATGTCCTCAAGAATTGCGTCAGTACTCCATTACAAGCCACTTTTTCATGTTTTAAATTCCTCTGGCATTGGTAGGTTTAAAGACTATCAAATGAATATGGTAAGGTTGGGCATCGGTTTATACGGTTTTGACGCAAACGAACTTGTTGTAAAACTTTTAAGAAACGTACACACTTTTAAAGCAACGATATCCCAAATTAAAAATGTATCTGAAAACGAGACAGTAGGATATGGTCGCAAAGGTGTTGTGGTCAGAAATTCAAAAATTGCTACGATAAGTGTTGGTTACGCAGACGGGTTTTCACGACAATTAGGAAACGGAAATTATCATGTTTTAATAAACAATAAAAAAGCCCCAACAATTGGTAATGTCTGTATGGACATGTCGATGATTGATATCACAGACATTCAAGATGTCAAAGAAGGTGATGAAGTAATCATTTTTGGCGAACAGCTTCCGGTAACTGTGATGGCCAAACAACTTAATACCATTCCCTATGAGGTTTTTACAGGTATTTCACCCAGGGTGAAGAGGGTTTATTTCCAAGACTGACAATTAAAAAGTTATTAATATCTTAAATATTTCTAAAGGTGTATCCATTTTAGGTCATGCGAGCAAAAAAGTATTATTTTTGCCAATTAAAATTTAAATCTGTGTCATGAAATCAAGAATTTTGCTTGCTTTTTTCACTTGTGTGTCGTTGATGTTGTTCGGACAAAAGGACCAAAGAGTTCTTTTAACAATAAAAGGACAACCCGTTACAGTTGATGAGTTTCTGTATATCTACACAAAAAATAACGGGGCCAAAGCAGATTTTTCGAGAGCTTCGCTTGAAGAGAATCTGAATTTGTACAAAAACTTTAAGCTCAAAGTTCAGTATGCAAGAGATTTAAAACTTGATACCATACCATCAACTAAAACAGAGTTGGCAGGTTACAGAAAACAACTAGCTGATTCTTATCTGATGGACAAAGAAGTAACCGATAAACTAATTAAGGAAGCATATGAAAGGTCAAAAAAAGACCTCCACTTAAGCCATATACTTAAAAGCGTTTCTGAAACAGCTGCACCTGCTGATACGCTAAAAGCTTACAATGAAATAATGGAAATTAGAACAAAGCTTTTAGCAGGGGCTGATTTTAAAAAACTGGCAATCGAGAAAAGTGACGACAAAACAGCTAAAGACAATGGTGGAGATTTAGGTTTCTTCACTGCGTTATTTCCAAATGGTTTTTATAACATAGAAAATGTGGCTTATAACCTAAAAGCAGGCGAGTTGAGCAAACCTTTGAGAACGAGCCTTGGATACCATATTTTTAGACTGGATGAAATTAGAGATGCTCGTGGAGAAATTGAAGTTTCTCATATACTAATAAGAAAGCCAAAAGAAGTTCAAAAGAAAAGCATCGATAGTAAAATGAAAATTGACTCAATTTACCAGTTACTCGTAAAAGGAGAAAATTTTGAGGACATGGCTGAGCAATTTTCTGAAGACAAAGGCTCCTCGATCAAGGGAGGTTACATCGGCTTTTTTGGCATTAACCGTTATGAACGCCCGTTTGAGGACGCGGCTTTTTCTCTTAAAAAAGATGGGGATTTTTGCAGCCCTATAGAAACCACAGCAGGTTGGCATATAATTAAAAGGATAAGTGCAAGACCAATTGGCGATTTTGAAACAGCAAGAAAAAGGATCGAACCAAAGGTTAAAAAAGATACCCGTTTTGATGAGGCACGAGAGGCACTTCTTGTAAAAATCAGAAAACAATGCGGCCTGAAAGAAGACGATAAAGCCATGAATGCTTTTATTCAATCTCTCAACGATACATATTTCGCCAACGATTGGACCGCTCCAGGCCAAAACACCGACAAAATTTTGTATCAGCTCGACAATGGAACTAAATTTGCCATTGGAGACTTTGAAACCTATTTGAAAAACAACACCCGTAAACGTATGAGCATGAAACAAACTCATACCATCGAAACGGCAGTTAAAGCTATGTTTGAGGATGTATTGAACACAGCACTATTCAAATACGAAGAGGGTAAGTTGGAGGCCAAGTATCCTGATTTCAAATCACTGATGCGAGAATATGAGGAAGGCACTTTGCTCTTTGCTGCTTCTGAGAAAATGGTTTGGAAAAAAGCTTCAGAAGACACAACAGGATTGAGAAACTATTTTGATAAAAAACTTAAAGGAAGGTTTAAGTGGGATAAAAGAGCCACAGTAAATGTAGTTACCTTGAGACAAGGTGGTGAAGAAGAAGCCAAAAAAGTATTGGAATACTTTAAAAATCACACTGCAGCAGAAGTTGAAAATAAATTCAACACGGACAAAAAAGTGATTATGGTTGAAGAGAAATCCTTTGAGCAAGGTAAAAATCCAATTGTAGACAAAATGCTTTGGTCTAGGGGTGAGATTTCTGACATTCAAAAAGATGAAAAAACAAAGGCCTATTATATAATAAAAATAATGGACATTCTTCCTCCAGCCGACAAAACACTTGAAGAATCACGTGGTTATGCTGTAGCAGAATATGGTGATTTCCTTGAAAAAGAATGGGTAGCACAACTCCAAAAAAATATTCCTTTGAAGGTGGACACCAAAGTATTCGACTCACTTGTTAAAAAGTGATAAACTTATGTAGGTATATTTGTGCATGGCTTCAATGTTTTTGTTTGGTAACTTTGAAAAAAGAATTGTAATTGTTTCAAAGCTTCTTGCTTTGTTCGTTTTCGTAGTGAGTTGCAATACCAAAAAAGAAACAATCTTGGCAAATGTCTATGACGAGCATTTATACCTGTCAGATGCTGCGGGTATTTTTCAGAAAGGAATGACGCCTCAAGACAGTATTAGTTTGCTAAATCTTTTTGTTGAAAATTGGGTACGGGATAAACTTTTTGAAAATGAGGCGAAAAGGAGGATTTCCGATAAAGACAGAATCGAAAAACAAGTTAAAGAGTATCGTTCTTCATTGATAAACTATGCATACGAAAATCTGATTATTAAAGAACAATTGGATTCCTCGATAGAAGAGGATGAAATACGAGCTTTTTATGATGACAATAAATCTGGATTCAAGCTTGAATACCCACTTATAAAATGTCTGTTTGTAAAAATTCCGAAAGCCAAGGTCGACAAAACAATATTCCAGGATCTTTGGAATTCATCCAACGAAGATAGTAGAACAAGGCTTAAAGAAACCTGTGCACAACATGCCACATTATATATGCTTGAAGACACGCTTTGGAACAATGCTAACGAAATTATTCAACAATTTCCAAAAGCTGAAATATCTCACATCGGGCTCTCCACCAAAAAAGATTTTAAAGCAGAAGATGAAAACAACCTTTACTTTCTAAAGGTATTGAAGCACTTACCCGCTGGAGAAATTACCCCTTACAGCCATGCAAGAAAAAGAATAATAGATGTTTTTTTGATTCAAAGAAAAAAGGAAGCAATAGAAAAATCAAAAGACCAAATATTCGAAAAAGAATCAAGAAGACATAATTTCTTCATATATACAAACCGAGTCAAAGTTAAATCGGAAAATAAATAGTATTTTCGTCCTTCCTATCCATATTGCCTTTAAAAATACGTTTCTTATAAAATACACTCCAAAAATTATGATCAGGTTATTCGTTCTTACTTTATTGACTTTCATAAATTTTACTCTTTTTAGCCAAAATCTGGTAGATAAGGTTGTCGCTACAGTTGGTGGCGAACCAATTTTATTATCCGATATTGAGCAGCAATACTCTTACTTGAAAGAAGGTAAAAAAAATGTTAACTCCTCCGCGAAATGCGGTATACTTGAGAATATGATTATCCAAAATCTGTTACTTAATCAAGCAAAGCTTGATAGTATTGTTGCAAAAGACGAAGAGATCGATTCCGAAGTAAATACACGAGCTGAAGAGATACTAAGATATATGGGCAATGATGAAACTCAGTTCCAGGAGTATTACGGCAAAACAGTTTCAGAGGTTAAAAATCAGATGCGAGATCCTATGATGCAACAAATACTTATAAAAAAAATGCGTCAGGAGATAATGTCTAAAGTATCTATCACACCTGCTGAAGTTAAAAAGTATTTTGAAAGCATACCAAAAGATTCTCTCCCATACTTAAGTTCTGAAGTAGAACTTGCCGAAATTGTCTACAAGCCCAAAATTAGTGCCCTACAAAAGAAACTGGCTTTTGACAAAATTACAGATATCAGAAGCCGGGTAACCATAGGCAAAGAAGAATTTGATAAACTGGCAGAAAAATATTCACAGGATCTTGGTTCTGCTCGAAATGGCGGCGATTTGGGACTGGTTAAAAGAGGAACCTTTGTTCCTGAGTTTGAGGCGGCCGCATACAACTTGGAAAAAGATGAAGTATCTCCTGTTATTGAGACAGAATTTGGATATCACATCATAAAACTCATTGAACGAAGAGGAAACAACATCAGGTGCAGGCATATTTTAATTAAACCTGAGATCACCAATGAGGATCTAGTAAAAGCCAAACATGAACTCGACAGCATCAGAACCTTACTTGTCAAAGACTCTTTGAGTTTCTCAGCAGCAGTCAAGAAATTTTCAAGTAATAAAGAGTATAGTTATGACAACAATGGTCTGCTTGCAAATCCCAGGTCAGGCAGCACTATATTCGAAATTGGCGAACTTGACTCAGATGTTTACTTTGCTCAAGACAAATTAAAAGTTGGTGAAATTTCTCAAGCTTTCGAAAAAAAGGATCAGGCAGGCGAAGTTAGTTATGTCATTCTGAAACTTCTCAGCAGGTCTACTCCGCATAAAGCTAATCTAGTTCAAGACTACAAAAAAATATCCGAAGTAGCTTCTGAACAGAAACGATCAGCTTATCTCATCGAATGGTTAATCGCACACGCTGATCAAACTAGAATTGAAATAGATAAAGCCTATGCACCTTGTGGCTTGCTAGAAAAATGGAAAGCACTGCCTAGGAATTAAATTCAATCTTCACGTTAGCAACACGACAAAATGTCAGCATATACTGGCGTGGCATGCCATTTGTCATACCCAAACTAAAAAAAATACAACCATGAGTACACACAAAGGTTCCATTTCTGTACAAACAGAAAACATATTTCCAATTATCAAAAAATTTCTTTATTCGGATCAAGAAATATTTTTGAGAGAATTAATTTCAAATGCCATCGATGCAACTACGAAGTTAAAAGTTTTGTCATCTAAGGGTGAATGTAAAGGGGAGCTGGGAGAACTAACCATTGAGATTAGCGTCAACAAAAAAGCCAAGACCATTACAATTTCTGATAAAGGAATTGGGATGACCCGCGACGAAGTTGAAAAATACTTGAACCAGGTAGCATTTTCAAGTGCACAAGAATTTATAGATAAGTATAAAGAAGACGCCAACATCATTGGACACTTTGGTTTAGGTTTTTATTCAGCTTTTATGGTTGCAAATAAAGTTGATGTTAAGACTTTGTCGTACAAAGAAAATTCAGAGGCAATTCAATGGTCGTGCGAAGGAGAACCGGAATATACAATCGATAAAATCAAAAAAACAAAGAGAGGAACGGATATTATCCTTCATATTTCACCAGATGCGGAAGAATATCTGGAAGACTCTAAAATCCAAAGTTTGTTGGATAAATATTGTAGATTTCTGCCGGTAGAGATAAAATTCGGAAAGAAAAAAACCTATTTGCCTGATGAATCTGACGAAAAAAAATCAAAGGAAATAGAGGTTGACAACATAGTAAACAATCCAAACCCACTTTGGAAAAAACAACCTGCTGACCTTACTGATGAAGACTATAAAGCATTTTACAATGAACTATACCCTTACAGCCAACCTCCTCTTTTTTGGATACACCTAAATATTGATTATCCATTCAACTTAACAGGTGTTTTGTATTTTCCAAAGATTAACAACGCAATGGAAGTGCAAAAAAACAAAATTCAGTTATACAGCAATCAGGTTTATGTTACTGATGACGTAAAAGAGATTGTTCCGGAGTTTTTAACTCTGCTGCATGGCATAATTGATTCCCCTGATATTCCACTAAACGTATCGAGGAGTTATCTGCAAAGTGATCATAATGTTAAAAAGATTACAGGATACATAACAAGAAAAGTTGCTGAAAAACTTCAGCAAATATTTGACAATCAAAGGCCGGAATTTGAAGATAAATGGAATGACATAGGAACATTCATCAAATACGGAATGATCACTGATGAAAAATTTGCTGAAAAAGCTGTCAACTTTTGTCTTTTAAAAAATGTGAACAATGTATATCATACCATTGAATCATACAAAGAGCACATCAAAGCAAACCAAACAGATAAAAACAACAAGCTTGTTGTACTCTATACCAATAATGCCATTGAGCATGACGCCTATATCTCTTCAGCCAAAGCCAAATCCTATGATGTACTTGTTTTAGATCAAGTGCTTGATAACCATTTCATCCAACAACTCGAGTATAAAAACACAGACTTACGATTTGTGAGAGTTGATGCTGATACTGTTGATAAATTAATCGAAAAAGATGAAAAACTGGAATCTGTGTTATCCTCAGAAGAGATTGAAAAACTTGTTTCAAGCTTCAAGTCTGTACTAAGAGACGAACATGCTGAAATAACAACTGCAGCATTGAGCCCTGATGATCAACCTGCTACCATCACAAAGCCAGAATTTATGCGTAGAATGAAGGAGATGCAAGCAATGCAAGGAATGAGTTTTGGGAATTTCCCTGACAGCTTTAATTTGGTCATCAATACCAACCACCCAATATATTCGCAAAAATTATTAAAAATGGAGGGCGATAGCCAAAAAGAACTTACTAATTATTTATATGATCTTGCTTTGTTAAACCAAAATATGCTCAAGGGTTCAGAGTTAACAAAATTCATATCTAAAACAATCAACTTATTATAATACTTTCTTTTTGAAGGAAGCTTGCAAAGAGTTATTGATTGATTTCAGTCAATAACTCTTTTGCTTTTTGTTGATACTCATTCTCTGTTTCGTTTAATTCTTTGAGTAATATATTTGCCTCACTGATTTTGCCTGTTTTAATGTAAGTCAAAGCCAAATACCATGTTGCTGCAGGGTAAAATTGTTGGCTATTAATCCGAGCCTTTTTTAAATAATCGATGGCAACATCCGGTTTATTGGTTTCAAGGTAACAAATACCTGCATATAAATAAGTCTGACTGTCTTTTGGTGAACGCTTCAATCTTTGTTCAAAAGCATCAATTGCTTCAGAAAATTTTTGTTGGCCATATAACACCATTGAACCATCTAATGTATCAAAATTTAACGAATCCCGATCTACCGAACGAGTGTAAGAATCAGGTGGTGGTAAGAAATTATAAGCATTTGCAAATAACTTTTTGGTATTTGTAACTGCAAAATATTGATAAGCAATTCCTGCAAAAACTATTATGCCGGTAAATACCGCAGCTAGTCTATACCAGTTGGTTTTATGATCTGTGTTATGAATACCTCTAGTAATAGGAATAATATCCCCATCATTTGAAGTTTTTTGAGGCCAGGCCCTTGGCAACTCTTCAATTATTTCAACTGAATCAATTAAACCCTCAACTGCGTCAGCGCATAATGGGCAATCCAGTAAATGATTTTCAATTTCAAATCTTTGACCATCAGCTAACTTACCACCTAGATATAATTTAATTTCCTCTGTGGTCAGGCAAGTTCTGTTTGAGAAGATCCTATTCATTTTGTGTTTTTGTGGACAAGAGAATTTTTAGCTTTCGTTTACCATTTTGAAGATGACTTTTAATAGTCCCATCAGTCATATTGGTAATTTGAGCGATTTCTTTGTAGCTTTTGTCTTCGAAATAAAATAACCTTATACAAGTAGCCTGCTCATTTGCTAATTGTTCCACGGCCCATTGGACCCTATTTGCTTTGAATTCGACGTTTTCTATTGCTTCGTAATCTGTATCATCCTTTAGCTCTTCGTAATTATCTGACCAACTTCCTTCAAAACGCTGTTCAGATTGAATTTTCCTTAACCTGCTGATGCAGGCATTGTTCGTAATGCTGTATATCCAAAAGTTAAACTTCAGCACATCAGAGTTTAATAATGCTGTTGTTAATTTTTCAAAGATTGCCATTGTCTCATCCTTTGCTTGTTCCCTGTCATTCAATTTTTTGAGACAAGTACCCAACACAAGATGGTAATACCTTTTGTATAGGATGCCAATAATGGCAGAATCTCTGTTGGATTTATACAATTTCACCAATTCTTCATCAGCGAATGACTCCAGATCCTTCATATTTTCTATAAGTGTATTATAAAGACGTTTCAAGGGACTAAATTCC
>JAEUUM010000266.1 GCA_016787375.1 Saprospiraceae bacterium | reverse complement strand
GAAGAAAACCATTATTTTCTCCAAGACATCTAAAATGGAGATAAACGCAACGGCTACAAATGCTTACGACAGGGCAAATATCTTTTACTTTGACAGGGTAAGATACACGCGTGTTGATCAATTACCGATTTTACCGAGTTTGGGACTTATATTCCATTTTTAATACGAACATTATAATCTTATAGCATCATGAAACAAATATTTACCCAGATTTTAATTTGTTTAAGCCTTTTTGCATTTGGCCAAAACAACGATCTACCTGTAGGTTTTGCTAAGGGGGAAAAAGAAAAAATGCCTTCGTATTTGGAAGGTACGGAGATTTCCGGGATAACCACTCCACCACCATCAATTCCAAGAACCCCTGCAGAGTGGGAGGAAATGGAAGCGGTGGTGATTGCCTGGAAAACCTATCCTGCTGTGTTGGCAGAAATAGTAAGATATGCAAGAGAAGAGTGCAGGGTTATCATTATTTGTTCAGATGTTACCACAGTGAAAAACTACTTGACAGGAGCAAACGTTGATTTTTCAAGCAACGTTGAATTCGTTGTTGGATCAGTTAATTCTGTTTGGATGCGTGATTATGGAGCAAATCCGGTGTATTTGAAAGGTGTTGATGATCTTGCTCTGGTAGATTGGATTTATAACAGACCTAGACCACTGGATGACAAAGTTCCTGATCTGGTTGGTACTTATATGAATCTGCCGGTTTATTCCACTACTGCAGCGCCATATGATCTTGTACACACAGGTGGTAATTTTATGTCTGATGGTATGGGAACAGGATTTTCCTCAAAATTGGTTTTTGACGAAAATGGGCCCAATAATACTTACGGATTCAGCAATCAGTCAGAGGAAGACATTGATAGCATTATGTACAAATTCATGGGAATAAACAAGTACATCAAAATGAATAATCTGCCATATGACGGGATTCATCACATTGATATGCACATGAAGTTGTTGGATGAGCAAACTTTGATAGTTGGGGAATACCCAACAGGGACAGCAGACGGACCTCAGATTGAAGCAAATTTGCAATATGTATTGAATAATTATACGACTAAGCAAGGCACGCCATTCAGAGTTGTCAGAGTTGGTATGCCGGCAGATAAATCAGGTAAATATCCGAACCAAGGTGGTGACTACAGAACTTATGCCAATGCACTGATTATAAATAAAACAGTATTGGTGCCTACTTATGAAATGAAATTTGATACAACTGCACTTAAAATATGGCAACAGGCAATGCCCGGATATAAAATCAGAAACATCAATTGTGACGGAATGATTTCTGCCAGTGGCGCCATCCATTGCATCACCAAAGAGGTTGGTGTTAAAGCACCATTATTGATTCAACATTTTGCATTGTCGGATGTAGAAGGATCTTATCCGGCCGGTTATCCGGTTAATGCACACATTGAACACAAATCCGGGATTGAAAAAGCAACCATTTATTACCGGTTAAAAGGAGCGGTTGAATGGTTCACAACACCTTTGAATTTGAACGACTTTACACTTACCGAATTTTCAGGATTTATACCTGAACAACCAAATGGCTCAGTTGTCGAATATTACATAGAAGGAAACTCAAACAGCGGTAAAATTCAAACCAAACCCATCACTGCACCGGATGGATTTTATTCCTTTAAAGTTACCAATACCACGAGCACCACAAACTTAAACGAACAGTTTATCATATCAGATGTTTTCCCAAACCCTACAAATGGCATTACTTGCATCCCAATTTATATCTCTAAAATTCAGCAAATAAGTGTTTCAATCGAAGATGTATTTGGTAGAACAATTCAAACCATATTTAACGGAACCAAAGCTGTTGGGGAACAGAAATTTTTCTTAAATGCTTCTCAGTTGATTCCTGGTACTTACTTTATCAATGTATCAGATCAACAAAACAAGCAAGTTAAAATGGTTGTGGTAAAATAAAACTAAATCTAAATTAAAATATAATGGTGGGATTCGGTTTAGACTGAATCCCATTTTTTTAAGGCAATAGAATATGATTTTAAAATAGCATAAGCTAAATGGTTTGGTGACTTAAGGATACAAAACTCAGGCTTTTGCTACTATATGGCCTTTTATAAAACTTAAAAAAACGATCATTTATGAAATCGGTATCACCAAATATCTTTGTAAAAGATATAAAAAATACAATTGAATTTTACAAACAACTAGGATTCAGCATCACAGCAACCGTTCCTGAGGAGGGTGACTTTGTTTTTGTAATGATGACCTGCGGAGAGGTTATTTTTATGTTTCAAACATTTGAAAGTCTCGGAGATGAATTGCCTATGGTCAAAAGGGAGAGGGGAGGATCACTGCTTTTGTATATTCAAGTGAATGAAATTAGGAAGTTCTATGATAAAACTAAAAATAATGTAAAAGTCATCAAAGAACTCGAAACAACATTTTATGGTGCCACAGAGTTTTCAATTGAAGATAACAATGGTTATGTGCTGACTTTTGCAGAAGATGAGTAATAATGGTGAGAATACTAATGGTTTGAAACATTATTGATATTAGGTTTTGTATTTGGTTCAAAGGCAATCTTTTGAATATCAATTGCAATATTAAATATATTATTTTGGTCAGTTAAATAGGGTGTGACCGAATGAATTCTTCAGTCTGGTTAAAATATGGAAACAAAAGTTAGCGTGTCTACTATTTATAATTGCTCACTCGAGCGGGCTTTTAAAACCCCAATGTTGTGCGATGTCACAAAAGTTCATACCGGTTTTGGAATTATGCCAAAGGTGAGCCATACAACAGAAGACGAGAATTGGGGAAAACCCGGATATTCAAAAAAAGTCTATGTCTTGAAGTCGCTTACGCAAAAAGGAGGTTTCGCTTCGGTGGATAAAATTATTGAAAGAGTTGAAAACAAATATTGGAAAATAGAGGTAAGTGACTTTCAGTCTTGGATGCTGGGGTTCTCAAGATTTACGGGTGAATGGCAAACGACCGAACTCGAGCCCAACAAAGTGCAGGTTGATTATTCATACACCTTGCATTCTGACATTATTTTGTTATATCCTTTAAACTGGATTTTTGCACATACATTTTGGAAAGTGTATATGAAAAGAGTTTTAGAAAACATAAGACAACTTGCATACAACAATGAACCTTATCTTTACAACTAGTTAGCCCATTTATGGCAACAATATATCGTGCTATTTCCTATAAGACTATCCAAAATGGTAGTTTAATCCATCATTCTATGTGCATCTTGCAAGATGATTAATTCTTTGAAAAAAATCTTTACAATTCTTATCCTCTAAATTAAAGAAATTGAATCTAAAAGAAATACAAAATATTAAAATTAAGGATTTTACCTATGATTTACCGGAAGATCGAATAGCCAAATATCCATTGGCAGAGCGAGATTTGAGTAAACTTTTGGTATACAAAAAAGGGACTATTTCTGAAGATACTTATGGCAATATTGGTGAATATATTCCCGAAAATTCGCTTCTGATTTTCAATGATACAAAGGTTATTCAGGCCAGAATTTATTTTCAAGATTCATCCGGTAAAAATTTTGAAATATTTTGTTTGGAGCCGGAAGAAAATGCAGAACCTGTATCATTGATGGTACAGACCAAAAGTGTTAGATGGAAATGTATGGTTGGCAAAGCAAGTAAATGGAAGGAAAAATTTCTCACCCACCAATCTGAAAATGTGATCATTACAGCAGTATTAATCTCAAGGGATGCAAATTATTTTACGATTGAATTTAGCTGGAGCCCCGATACTTTGACATTTGCTGAAGTATTAGATAAAATTGGTGAAATGCCCATTCCTCCTTATTTAAAAAGAGGAAC
>JAEUUM010000231.1 GCA_016787375.1 Saprospiraceae bacterium | reverse complement strand
ATTTGGTGCTGGCAGATCGTCCTTATATTTTATAGAATATATTCTCAAGCAGACGGATAAGTTTCCATGGACATTAAGTATTGCTGATTTTCATTTTGAAAATTTAGGAAAAGACATACTTTCCAATAAGAAATTAGAACTTCTTAAGTTGGACATAAATGATTCAAATACCAGGGAGTCATATATTAAAAATCATGATTTTGTTGTTTCTCTGCTTCCTGTGAGTCTTCATATTTTGATAGCTAAAGATTGTTTAAAATATTCTAAACCATTTGCTAATGCTTCATACGTCACTGATGAATTAAAAAGTCTCGAATCTGAAGTAATTTCAAAGGGTTTGTTATTTGTTGGAGAACTTGGGCTTGATCCCGGTATCGACCATATGTCTGCAATGGAAACAATACACTCCCTCCAAGCGAAGGGTGCTAAAATAAATTCATTTACTTCTTTTACAGGAGGGCTCATTGCACCTGAATCTGACGACAATCCTTGGCATTATAAAATTAGCTGGAATCCACGTAATATTATTTTGGCGGGTCAGGGTGTCGCTCAGTATAAAAAAGATGGGAAAATCGTCTATGTGCCATACCATCAGTTATTCAGAAACATCTTGAAACTTAATATTCCCCCTTTCGGGAAGTATGAGGCTTATCCAAACCGCGATTCACTTCACTATGAAGAGTTGTATAGTTTACATGGTGTTGAAACGCTTTTAAGGGGCACAATTCGCGCAAATGGCTTTTGTGAGGCATGGAACATTCTAATTCAGAGTGGTTATACAAATGATACATTTAAAATTGACACAAATAAATACTCTTTAAAAGAAATTACTCGTGGATTTATCCAGGAAGATTTTAATAGTTTAACCACTGCCAAATTGGGTAAAATGTTTGGATTAAAGGTGTCCGACATTGCTTTACATGCACTTAAATGGTTAGAATTGGATACAGATGTTAAATTAATGAAATCAGATTTAACACCTGCTGAAATTTTAGAAACCTGGCTGATTAGAAAATGGAAATTAAATGATGGTGATAAAGACATGGTCGTAATGCAGCATAAATATCTGTTTGAAATAGCTGGCAAAAAATACTCGATGACAAGCACTTTGAATGATATAGGTGCGGACCCTCGACACACCTCAATGTCTAAGCTTGTAGGCTTGCCTTTGGCAATTTTTGTAAAAAATTACTTGTTAGGCAATATAAAGGGAATAGGTGTTAAAATTCCAGTGACAGCAGATATCTACAAACCGATACTATCCGAACTAAATGAATTGGGAATAAAGTTTAGGCACGTGGTCAGAAAATTGGATTAAATGAAGCCTTGGCAAAGTGTACTCAAACTAGATTCAGTAAAAGCTTTTCAGCTAGCCGGAATATTAAGACAACTTGCCTCATTACTTACAGGAATCATCCTTGCACATTCTGGATTTTCCGTAAAAGAGATCGGTTCTTATGAATATGTTTTATTCTTTGTCACCACAGCTAGCTTTTTCTGGGTCAATGGAATCTTACAATATTTCATGGCAAGGTCTAATCAATCCAATGAACCACACCCCGAACGAACAGTAACTCAATTATTGATTTTATTGGCATTAGTCAGTGTTGTTGTCCTAAATTTTTTACACTTTTCGGCTATTGCCCCTTTGAACATTAGAGTATTATGGTTAGTAAGTTTACTTCTAATGTTTAATGTTCCTTCATTATTTATTGAGCAAATATTGTACAGACAAAATAGCATAGTTGTTCAGGTATCACTATCAGTAGGATTTTTAGCAATACAGATTATCTTTTTACTTTCAATGTTATTTTTCAAATTGCCTTTTGAAAATGTTTATAACATCTTGTTGATTTTGGCACTTTGCAAATTTATATTTCTCGTCACATTCACAAAAGCCTATATATTTAACAAAGGTCTTTTCCAAAAGCTTCTTAAGATATTCAAAACAGCTTTACCGTTTATTGGGTATTTTATAATAACCGGAATGGCAAGTATAGTAGATGGTTGGATCATAAAATTCCGTTGGCATGATGAGGGAATGTTTGCTATTTATAAGTATGGTGCAAGAGATTTGCCCTTGCTGGGAAGTTTAGCTATTGGACTTGGTTCAGCAATTCTACCAATGATTACAAGTAATCTTGAATATGCTCTGCAACAAATCAAAACGAGGTCTACCAAACTAATGCATGTGGTGTACCCAATAATGATTGTGATGGTAGCTTTTAGTGATAAAATTTTCCCCTTTTTGCTAAATTCTGATTTCAAGGAAACATCACTAATATTTAGCGTGTATGCTTTTATCATAGGCGCCAGATTTTTATATCCACAGACCATCCTCTCCGGACTGGGTTACAATCGTTTTTTATTTTACAACTCAATTATAGAGTTGACAATTAACATTATGCTTAGCCTTGTATTTTCGTTATATTTCGGATTAGCTGGCATCGCTTTAGGTTCAGTTATGGCTTATTTCTATGAGAAGATTTCTGCTTCATTATATTTGTTCAAAAAGCAAGGAATACGACTCCATGAATATACACCATTACCAATTTATTTATTTTATAATTCATTGTTAGCAGTAATATTTGTAATATCGCATCTTAATTAAAGTAGAAATTATGATCTTAATTGATGGGGCTGGATTGGCAGAAGATATTTTGCAGGAAATCAGACAAGAAGTAGACCTGATGGTTTCAAATGGTAAGAAAAGACCTCACTTAGCGGCAGTATTAATCGGTGATAATCCTGCATCTTTGTCGTACGTAACCAATAAAGTGAAATCTTGTGAAACTGCCGGATTTAAGTCAACACTAATCAAAAGAGATGGTAATTTTAGTGAAAATGAATTGGCACAACTGATTGAGGAATTGAATAATGATTCTGAAATTGATGGATATATTGTCCAACTACCTTTACCAAGACACATCGATGCGGATAAAATTTTACTTTTAATAGACCCCAAAAAAGATGTTGACGGATTCCACCCATTGAATTTTGGTAGAATGGCACAAGGACTTCCTGCTTTTCTCCCTGCAACACCGAGCGGAATTCTACAAATGCTTGAAAGATATAAAATTGAAACAGATGGCAAACATTGTGTAGTAATTGGAAGATCCAATATTGTTGGAAATCCGATGAGTATACTCATGGCCAGGAAGGGATATCCTGGAAATTGCACGGTAACAATTGTACATAGCCGAACGCATAACATTGATGAAATAGTCCGTCAAGCAGATATTGTTATAGCCGCTATTGGTATCCCGAAATTTGTCACTTCAGAAATGGTAAAAGATGGTGCTGTTGTTATTGATGTTGGAATTAATAGAATAGCAGACACTTCAACTAAAAGTGGATTTAGATTAGTCGGAGATGTTGATTTTGAGAATGTTGCGCCCAAATGTAGTTTTATTACTCCTGTTCCAAAAGGAGTAGGACCAATGACTGTTTGTGCACTAATGATAAATACATTAAAAGCTTCAAAATCAGAAATATACTAAATGAAAGACTACGTCTGTATCAAAATAGAGTGTACTCCTGATATTCAAGAAATACTCATGGCAATTATAGATGATCCGGTAATTGAAGTTTATGAGGAAACGGAGGATGCTTTGCTTTGCTTTTTGCCAAAACACGAGCTTACACCAGCGAAATTGAGTGAAATAAATGAGCAGGTAGAATCATTCAATCTCTCCACTGAAATAACTTCAATACCATACGTAAACTGGAATGAAACATGGGAGAAGAATTTTCATCCCATTAAAATTGAAGATTTTGTTGGGATTCGAGCTGAATTTCATCCAAAATTTAATGATGTTGAATTTGATTTGGTTATCAATCCCAAAATGTCCTTTGGTACAGGGCATCACGAAACAACATCTCAGATGATATCCCTAATGAAAAATAAAGAATGGTATGGTCAGAACGTTTTGGATTATGGTTGTGGAACCGGGATTTTAGGCATTTTGGCATCTAAACTTGGTGCAAAATCAGTAAAAGGGAATGATATAACAGAGGAATCTATTATAAATACAATCGAAAATTGTAAATTAAATGATGTTTCCAACTTTGAAGCTATTAATGGAGTTTTGGAAATGTATGAAGGTCAAAAATTTGATTCAATTCTCGCTAACATAAACAGAAATGTGTTATTAGATTCTGCTTCTCAACTTTATGATCTTTTGCAAAAAGGAGGGCATTTATATATCTCAGGTTATATGCCTGAAGATAAAAAATTAATAGAAGATACATACACATCGGTTGGATTTGAGATTCTCGAACAAACGCAGAAAGGATATTGGCTTTGTCACAGATTAATCAAACAATAATTCAAACCTTAAATGGTTATACCATGAGAAGTTTTTTAAAAAAGTACGATTTACCTTATACTAATTTCATGATAAAGAATATTTTCAGCATAAAAATATTACTAATTTTTGTAGGCATATTTTCGCAAACTTTAGTCCAAGCTCAACAACGTACAGAATCATTCCCTGAAAATCAAAAAGAATTTCTAAACCAGTTTTATGACTTTATGACCCAGTCAAAAACTCAGGTTATGGAAGATTTATTTAAAGATTTTGATATCGCAGTCAAAAAACAAATAATAACTCCTGAAAACCTTGAAATAATTCGTCAGACTTGCAATAAATTCATTGAATTAAAATTACCGGCTAATCCTTATTTTAAATCATACATTGAATGTATGCTCGTCATAAAAAACAAACCCCAGCATGCAGCCAATTTCAAAGCCTGGCATGACATATTGTATGAAATCATTTCTGACATCCAAAACCGAAAATTCGCAACACTTGAAGATTACATAGCATTTTCAAAAGGATTTTTTGAATTAAATGCATTTAGAACATCACCCGGAAGTCATTCCTGGTTAACAGGTAAAGATCGTTATCAAATGAAATATGAGAATAAAGATCTAACCATTACCTTCGATGACCTTGATTTGACATGTATCCGAAAAAATGATTCAATAGTTATTTCCAATACAAAAGGTGTATTGAAACCATTTGAACTTGTTTGGAAAGGCCAAGGTGGTAAAGTAGACTGGAGAAGAAATGATGTGAAGGATGTTTTTGCTGAACTCGATTCATACAATATTGATCTTAAAAAAAACCAATACGATGCTGAAAATGTTCTCATCACCTATCCGGCGCTCTTCCCTGGTTTGAAAATTAAAGGCAAACTTACAGACAAAGTAGTGGTTGAGAATAAAGCCACTGAAGGTTCTTATCCCCGTTTTGAATCGTATGATAAAATATTAGATATAAAAGATATTGGGGGAGGAATAATTTATAGAGGAGGATTTAGACTGGAAGGAACCTCGGTTTATGGCTCAGGAGATAAAAACAATAAAGCCCAGATCTGGATTAAAAACTCAGCAAACAAAACTGTGTATACTGGTTCTGCTGAGACATTTATCATACGCAAAGGTGAAAGAGTTGCAGCAGACCGCGTTAAGTCAGCTATTTATTTTGGTGAAGATTCGGTGTATCATCTGTCTTTGAATTTGAAATTCAACATTAAGGAGAAAGAAATGACACTTGAAAGGGGCAGTAAAGGAAATGACCGTAGTCCAATTTTTGATACCTATCACAATGTGGATATTTCGGCAGACAAAATAAAATGGTACATCGATAAAGACAGTATTGTAATTGGTGAAAAGTCAATTGCATTTGCAAAATCTCGTGATGAAGTAGTTTTTGAGTCCACAAAATATTATGACGAAATAGACTATCGCAGAATACAAAGTATCGCTACCTCTAACCCACTTACTAACCTGAAAGTGGCATCAATTAGCAATGGAAGAAGCATGGATGTTGAAACTGCTGCAAAGGCCATAGACCCAAAGTTTAGTTTAAACAACATTCAATCACTCCTCTACGAAATGATTGCAAAAGGGTTTGTAAATTATGATCCAGAAAGTGGAATGGTAGATATCCGAGATAAAGTAATACATTATGCAGACGCAAGCCAAAAGAAAGTTGATTATGAAACCATCAGTATTTTATCCAAAACATTAGATAATAATGCTGAATGGAATTTAAAAACCGGAAATATTAATGTCTTTGGAGTCGACAAAGTAGAATTTTCGAGGTATCAGCGGGTAGCTTTGAAACCAGCAGGTGATAAGCTGATGCTAAAAAAGAATCGAAACATGGACTTCGGTGGTAAGATATTTGCAGGGTTTAGTACTTTTCTTG
>JAEUUM010000228.1 GCA_016787375.1 Saprospiraceae bacterium | reverse complement strand
ACTTATTGTCAATGTATCAGATTGTAATTGTCCGGTAATCAATTTATTACCTGCTGCAAAATTATGCGCAGATAATGGATTAATAAATCTTTCAGACCTTCAAAGTAATTCTGATCCGGGTGTGTGGTCAATTAAATCTACCCCGTCGGGAAACAAACCCGCCATCCTTTCGAACAATACTTTGATTTCATCAAATAGTGATCCTGGACTTTACACCCTAACTTACACATTAACCAATCCTGTCAATGGATGCCCGGACAACAAGGATCTTCAAATTGAGCTAATTTCTCCTCCTTCTGCTACAGTCACGGGTATTGCTCAAGTTTGTAACAGCACAGGAACAGGTGGCTTCATCACCACTATAGATTTTTCCTTGCTTGTTACAAGTGGGGATTTAAACGGGACCTGGGTTGATTCTGATAATAGTGGTGCCACAGGTAGTTTTCCGGTTCTTGATTTTACAAATGTCCCAACTGGAAACTATAATTTTGTTTATACCACATCATCTGCAACTGCACCATGTTCAAACCTCTCTTACCCTGTAACCATAATCGTTAAGAATTGTGACTGCCCCGATATTTCACTTTTGCCCACTACAGAAGTATGCAGTGATCAAGTATCTTTTGACCTAAAATCTATCCTCTTGACCACCGAACCCGGAATTTGGACAGTCTCAAATTCACCTTCAGGTAGTAATCCTCTTGTTATCAATGCAAATATTTTATCTTTAATCAACGTGAATCCTGGTCAATATACTCTAAAATATAGCTTAACGGTACCACCCCCTAATGGATGCCCTTCGTCCGGTGAAACAATAATCACAATCATTAAAGCGGCCAATTCAGGGATTTCCACCCCGGAATTAAACCTGTGTTATAATTCAAAAGAGTTGATCTCCCTTGATGTTTTACTAAATGGAGAGGATGCCGGCGGAATCTGGACGGTTGCCAATAATTCTGCGTTACCAGGTTCAAACTTTGATTCAAATAATGCAACACTTACAAACATTGGATTACAACCCGGAAAATATCTTTTTGATTATACTGTCCCTGGAATTGCTCCTTGTTTTGATAAAACCACACAAGTAACAATAATGATCAATGATTTACCCTCAATTAATGCAGGTGTAGATCAAGAAATAAATTGTACCAATACCACGGTGAAAATATCACCTATATTAAGCCCTGCCACCAATATGACAATTTTCTGGAGTGGCCCGGGTATTCAGGACCCTACAACACTTGTCCAAAATATCAAAAAGGAAGGTGAGTATATAATACAAGCCACAAACAATCTGACAAATTGCTCCTCATACGATACAATACAGGTGACAAGTAAAGGTAATCCAATTACCAACGTTGAATACAGCGTTAAAAACACAAGCTGCAAATCTGTCGAAAATGGAAAGTTAACCATAACAACGATTGAAGGAGGCACACCAGATTATACCTTAACATTGAACGGTGTTGAAATTGCCAACACAGGAAAGCTTGAGAATTTAAAGTCTGGTACATATGAATTACTTATAAAAGACGCAAATGATTGCTCATATACATTCGGATTCAACATTGAAAAAGGTGAGGATATAAGTGTCAATTTAGGACCGGATTTGTATGTATTAGCAGGTGATACTTATGACATAAGTTTAATTGCAAGCATCCCCGATAATCAGATAAAATCAATCGTTTGGACACCAAATGTTTGTGGTAGTTGCTCAACGTTCTCTGAAATTGCAGAAGGAAATATTAGCTATGATGTTTTATTAGAAGATCAGAATGGTTGTAAGGCATCTGATAAAATTAACGTTTTTGTAAAACCAGTAAGGAGGGTATTTATTCCAAATGTATTTTCCCCTGATGGAAATGGAATTAATGATAACTTCTTTATTTTCAGTGATGGGGGCGTGGAGAAAATAAAAAATCTTAGAATTTACGACCGTTGGGGAGAACTCCTTTTTGAAAATTCCAATATCCAACCAAATGACCCAAAAGTAGGCTGGAATGGTAAGTTCAAAGGTCAAAAGCTGGATAATGGAGTATATGTTTTCGTCGCTGAAATAGTATT
>JAEUUM010000225.1 GCA_016787375.1 Saprospiraceae bacterium | reverse complement strand
TGCCAGTTCAGGTGTTTTTATTTATGATCCTACCAACAATTCTTGGAGTGATGTAAGTGATAAGGGTATGTATTACTGGACTAAAGACATTGTTGTTGATCCCAATGATTTAACGCAGAACACATGGTATGTAGCAGTTTTCAGTGGATGGGGTGGTGCACCCAACGGGCTCGGCGGACTCTATAAAACCACCAACCGTGGTCAAAATTGGACAAAATTGACAAATTCTCAGTTTGATCGTGTGACATCAATTACTTTTAATCCCAAAGATAAAAATGAGGCATACTTAACAACTGAAACTCAGGGACTGTGGGTGTCAAAAGATATGGATCAATCCATACCATCTTGGGCATTGGTGGAAACTTATCCTTTTCGGCAACCAGAAAGGGTATTTTTTAATCCTTACAACGATAAGGAGATGTGGGTATCAAGTTTTGGGAATGGAATGAAAGTTGGTTCAATTAAAACTACCGGTGTTGCAGAATTTGATTCTCAACCAATCTTGTTTCAAGTTTATCCAAACCCGACAAAGAACTTTATAATCGTTCAATATATTGGTGAAAAATTTTCTAAAGAAACCAAAATACGAATTTTAGATATTTCCGGAGTCCAAATTAATGAAACAAAAATGATTGAGAATCATACAAACATTTCGTTGTCTGATTTAAAAAGTGGGGCTTATATTCTTGAAGTAGTTACAGAAAATAATCAGATTGATTTCAGAACATTTATTTTTAAACAATAAACTGGTCACTTTTTACCAAGGTGGCTTGCCCTCAATTGAATAAAATATTTCATGTTTTCAGGATTTATTGAATAATTCGATTTTTTATAATCGACCACAACTCAGGTTGGAAGAAGGTAAGTGTATGAGCCAAAGCGATTATTTTTATTCTCGTTCTAAAGTGTTTTTTATACAATTGATAACCAGGTGTATTTCTGTTAAAGGAGCGTACAGTATTATTTTCTGTCATTAATATCTACCTTCATATTTATTAAACATGAATCATAAATTCGGCAAGGTGAACATCATTTGGCAGTTTTAACTTTTTCCTTAACCGATATCTGCTGACTTCTACGCCTCTGACAGAAATATTAAGTAATTGAGCTGTTTCTTTTGTGCTGAGATTAAGTCTCAGATAGGCGCACAGCTTTTCATCATTTGCACTCAGTTGTGGAAATTTTTCGCGCAACCTTTTGAGAAAATCAACATGAACCTGATCAAAATGGAATGCGAACTGTTCCCAGTCTTCATCAAGATTGACATCAAAATTGAGCAAATTGATTAGTTGTTGGATTTCCTTTTTTACCTCTGCATTTACTGATTTCTCAAGCATATTGTTCAAGGCGTTCTTGATGGTGAGCAATATTTCGCCTTTTTGTACAAGGTGCAACGTTGAAGATGCAAGTTCTTTGTTTTTAAAACTTATTTCAGCTGCTAATTTATCATTTTGAGTCTGAGCCAATGCAGCTTTGGTTATTTCGACTTGTTTTAAATGCTGCGCTTCTTTTTCAGCATGGCTTGCCTGTAATATCTCTTTTTCATGTCTGAATTTTTGTTTTTGATAGACATGAAATCCTCCAATCCCTGCAAGTAATAAGATTAAATATAAAAAAATAGCTGTTTTACTTAAATACCACGGTGGAATAATCCGAAAACTGTAGGTTGCAACTTTGCTGATTATGTTGTCCGAATTCCTCGCCTGTACTTGAAAGGTATAAGCACCTGGTCTTAAGTTTGAGAAGTTTTTATTTGATTCGGTTGACCATTCTGACCACTTTGAATCCGAACCAAGTAGCATTGTCCTAAACTCTATTAGGGTTGGATCCTGAAAATCAGTTGCTGCAAAATTGAAATTTAAGTTGTTTAAATTAGACTTTAATGAAGGTGTCAGTAGGTTACTTTGTTCTTCGCATATTTTATTTTTATCAACAAAAAAGCCACCAAAAATGAGTGAATCTCGCTCACCGGAGGCATAAATTTGACTTATAATTACTTGAAATGTTGATTCTTTTGATTTTGAACTTGATCCATTATAGTGAATGAACCCTTGCTCAGAGCCAAAAAAAATGTTATTTTCATCAACAGGGTAAACAAATTCAAACCCACCCACAAGTTTGTTATCTAACTCCCTAAATACTTTTTTCTTCGTTTCTTTTCTGAGGCCAAGATCATTGACGAGAAGCAGCCCAACTTCCGATTGACTTACGTACCAAATATTCCCTTTAGAATCTTCTTTTAAATATTTGATTCTTTCAGACGCACCAATTTGTTTTTTAAAATCCAAATCCGGCTTGAAAATTTCAAGTTTATTATCAAATCGGAATATTCCTTTTTCAGTTGCAAAAACTGCTCTTCCAGAAATTTGAAATACATAATTATTTAGGTTTGAGGGTAAACCATTTTTTGAATCATAGAACTTAACATCAATTTCTTTTGCCGGGTCTTTTGAAAAATTTATTCTATAGATTCCTCTATAGGGGTGTGAAATCCATAAATAACCATCAATATCTTTGACCATGACCCTGCATGATTCGTTCAATCCCTTTAATTTCTTTTTAAATTTCCACTCGCCACCAGATTTTGTGTAGAGAATTAGTCCATTGTAGGTGCCACCGACAACGGTATCACTGTTAACTTTTATAAAAGTCCATGCTCCGGGTTCTGATGAGAGTAAAGTTGTTTGGCCATTTCTCAAATTAAATGTCCCTTCGTGATGGCCTATCAGTAAATTATCATCAATTTCTTTTAATCCCCAAACCTGACCATCTGTTGACTTGATTTTTCTAAAGTAATTTGATTTATTTGGATCATAAAAACTTTGCCAAGGGGCTTCATAAAGGCCATCCGAAGCACCAAGGTAAAGTTTGTCCTTAAAAATACAAACACTGTAGCCAGTTCCTTGAATATCTTTTTCAGGCAATATGGTGCTGAATGATGAATTGGGCATAGTAAAATCTATTCCATTATCTAAACCGAGCCATATATTACTATTTTTATCTTGAAATGTGCAAAGAATGTTGTTGTTTTGTAGTCCTGTTTTTTTAGATAAATGTCTGCAGATTCTATGATTTTGGTCAATTATTATCAATCCATCTGAAGAAGTTCCCAATGCTATTTGATTACCTGAAAGCCCACAACTTGTGTAAATTCTTTTTTCCTTCAAAAGCTGGTCATTTGAAGTTTTCCAGACACCAAATGCTTTATTATTTTTATAAAATATGCCATTTTTTAATGTAGCAATCAAAATAGTATC
>JAEUUM010000197.1 GCA_016787375.1 Saprospiraceae bacterium | reverse complement strand
ATACTCCGGCAGGATAAAATCCAGCCATTCTTGCAAGATCGACTGCTGCTTCTGTATGTCCAGTTCTTCTTAAAACACCGCCACTCTTTGCCTTTAAAGGGAAGATATGACCCGGTCTGGCAAAATCATCAGCTGTAATAGCCGGATTTGTTAGTGCTTTTATTCCAGTGGCTCGGTCATAAGCTGAAATCCCTGTAGAGCAGCCAAAACCCAAAAGATCAATTGAAACTGTGAAAGCTGTTTCATGTGCAGCGGTATTTTTATTTACCATCATGTTTAAGTTTAATTCTTGTGCTCTTTTTTCTTCAATTGGAGCACATATTAAACCCCTTCCATGGGTTGCCATGAAATTGATAATTTCAGGTGATACTGCCTCAGCAGCGCAAATAAAATCACCCTCATTCTCCCTGTCTTCATCATCAACGACAATGATTATTTTACCATTTTTAATGGCTTCAATTGCCTCAACTGGTTTATTGAGTTTAATATCTTTTAGTTGGTTGCCAGACATTGCTTTTTATTCCTTTATAGTAGTCAATAAATCCTTTTAAAAGTGCGAAGTTCATTCGAATAAAATAGTTCAGACTTTTAATTGGTGAAATTACAATTTTTAACTTGCTCAAAATTGATTCGACGAAAGGTATCCCAAAAATTGTTAAAATTAGAGAAACCAAAATATATAGAAATGGTTTTGGCTGAATGAAGGAAAGTCCTGTTATTGAAATTAGAAGAATGGCTACAAAGGCAGGAACATACCATCTGAATACTTTATGTGAGTAGATGAAAAAGGCTATTTTTAGGAGAGGCCCTTTTAGAAAATCGTCAAAATAATGCTTGTTTTGAAGGTTGCCTGCTGCAATTCGTGATTTTCTTCTGAACTCTTCAGTAATTTCCTGAGAAACTGATTCATAGCTGATGGCTTCAAGCGAATTTATAGCATTACCATTTTTCTTAAAAACCTCCATACACAAAAAGAAATCATCTACTAAAAAATTATCCGGTATGGGAGTAAAGTAGTTACTTCTAAGTGCAAAACAACCACCAAATGGCCCGATCATTTTTTGATTCAAAATGCTTTCCCAGTGTTTTAATTTTACCTCTAATGATACATATTTACTTTCGGCAAAAGAGATGTTTGCATTGGTTACTCCTTTGTTTACCATATTCGCATCTACCAAACCAATTTTTTGGCCTTTAAAAAACTTAATCAGCATGAATAAACAATCTGGGTGGAGCATAACACTAGCGTCTGTAAACAAAAGAATATGGCCAGATCCCTGAGCTTTGTACTCAAATGCCTTATTTACCAGAAAATTTACCATTCCAGGTTTGCCGGTGCGTACATCTATAAAGTAAACATTGTGGTGGGCGCTGACCTGTTTTAGTATTTCGTTGGTTTTGTCGGTTGACGCATCTGAACCTATAAACCATTTTATTTTGTCTGTTGGGTAATTAAGTTCATTCAATGATTTTATTTTTTCTTGCAGAACTTTTTCTTCGTTGTGAAGAGGCATAATAAAGGAAACGAAAGGTAGTTCATCCGTAAAATTATATGTTTCAAAATTGGCCTTCCTGTATTTACTTAGGATAAAACAAATTAAAGGATAAAACAAATAGGTATGCAATATGGGAATCAATGAGAAACAAGTGATAAACAACAATATAACTTTCATTGATAAAATTAAATCATGAGACAGGAACCAAGGTAGGGGCCTTGTATTGATTTAACAATCTCTTTGCAAGTTCTAGGTTGTCATATCTTTTTGAAATGAAAACTTGTGCCCTTTGTCCAATATGAATGAGCGAAGATTTTTCTTTATAACAGAATTCAATACAAGATAGAAATTCAGCTTTGGTATTTGCAATTAGTACTTGATCTTTGTGTTTTGCCATGATTCCTTCAAGTCCAATACTTGTTGTTAAAACGACCTTACCCAATGCCATACCTTCCAATATTTTTGCTCTCATCCCACTACCCGATAGTATGGGTACCAACATTATTGAATGTTTGTTGATGAATTTTTTAGCATCAGATACTTCGCCTTCAAAGATAACACCGGGTATTTTAGTTGCTTTCAGATGTTGTGGGGTATTTCGACCTGCAACATAAAACTTAAGTTCAGGATAAGTTTTATGGATATCCGGCCAGATTTCATTTAAGAAGTAATTCAGGCCTTCGAGGTTTGGCATCCAATCTAATGAACCAATAAATGATATGCTTAAATCTTTTTGAAAAGAGCTATCATCTGCCATGTAGTCTCTGTTGTCAATGCCAATTGGTGTAACCTGCATTTTCCCATCGAATCCATATGAGCTAAATATTTGGGCATCCCTGTCTGTGATAGGAGCAAGAATATCGTATTCCTGTAATTGTGTTATTTCGTATTTTTTTAGCTTGGCAGCCAGATGATTAAGATACCATTTTTTAATTGGATTTTTTGAGTTAGCAGCAATTCTCTCCCAAATTTCAAATTCTACATTATGTGATCGCATGCAGATTTTTGCATTAGAATATTTGCGGATGGTAGGTATGTAGGGAGCGAGATACACGGTTTCTAACTGGATGATATCGAATGTTTTATCTTCCAGTATTTGGATCAGAATTTTTTCAAATGATTTTGAAATAAAACGGGAAATATGATATGATTCTGCTGAAAACAAATTTAAAAAAGCGCCAAAAAAACTGAGCCTGTTATCCAATTCAGTGAAGTAAATCGCATCATAATGGTTAAAATCATCCGGTAGTTGAGTAGCATCAAAATAGTGTTTAGTTGTATTCATTGTCAACAACGTAACATCTGCACCCAGTTCATTCATGGCCTTTGCAAGATAAGTGACTGCGATTGACTCACCATCTTTTAAAGGAAACGGGAATTTTTTACAAAGCTGAAGAATTCTCATACACAAATTAATTTTCTAGTGTCAAACAATTACAGATCGAAACAAAAGTCACCAGTAAGTTGTGTAGAGTTTCGCGATAGCGCTATTTTTAGTGAATGATATAATCTTGGTACAAATGTATATGATTACAATTATTCTTGCATCAACAAAAGGATATTTTTTTTATATAAATGTAAGTATTTGACAAAATTGGCTAATCTTGCAGATAAAATTTATTTAAATGTTGCTTAAAGCACATAATTTGACAAAATCATACGGCAGTGTAAATGTGCTGCGTGGAATTGATGTAGAAATCGATAAAGGTGAATTTATTACCATAATTGGAAAATCCGGGGCAGGTAAAAGTACTTTATTGCACATTTTAGGCACATTGGATAAACCTGACAGAGGATCAGTCAAAATATTTGATGAGGATATAACTGCCTATTCTCATGATAAGTTGGCAGATTTTAGAAACCAACACATTGGTTTTATTTTTCAGTTTCATCATTTGCTACCTGAATTTAATGCATATGAAAATGTTATTATACCTGCTATGATAGCTCAGAAGAAAGAAGCAGAGTACAAAAAGAAAGCAGAAGGGCTTCTTGATTACCTTGGTTTATCAAACAGACTTACACATAAGCCTAACGAATTATCCGGTGGTGAGCAGCAGAGGGTAGCCATTGCGAGGGCGCTGATAAATGATCCCTCTATTATTATGGCAGACGAACCAACTGGTAATCTTGATAGTTCAACTTCAGCAGAAATCCATCAGCTTATATCAAACCTCCGTCAAGAATTGAACATCACCTTCGTGATTGTCACACACAATAATGAATTGGCTGAACTAAGTGACCGAAGCCTTAGAATGTTGGATGGTTTGATTATATAATTTTAATCATGAAAAAAAACTTTTGCTGCATTCCATGCACACCTGTCAGATTTGAAAAAACAGATTGTTCTGAGATGGTTTCTCAGGTTCTTTTCGGCGAATCATTTGAAATTATTGAAAAAGCAAATAACTGGGTTAAAATCTCAATGGAGGATGGTTACATTGGTTGGATTGATAATAGAGTAATAGAGCAAAGAGAGGTTGAACAAGATCAAATATGTTTTGCAAACAAACTGTGGACAGAAGTTTCTAAGGAGGGGAATAAAATAATTGTACCTTATGGGTCTGAACTTCAAGCGGATAAAGATGAATTCAGTATCCATGACTTTTGTTTCAACAAAAAGAACTCCATCGAAAAAATAATCAGTGACGCTGAAATCTTTTTAAACACTCCATATTTATGGGGAGGCAGATCATCCTTTGGCATTGACTGTAGCGGTTTAATTCAAATTGTAGCAAAAACAAATGGGTACAAGCTGCCCAGAGATGCAAGTGATCAAGCTAAAATTGGGTTACCTGTTTCATATGAAAATCGTCGTTTGGGAGATGTAGTTTTTTTTAAAAATGATCTTTCAAAAATTATACATGTTGGTGTGTTGACTCAAAAAAATGAAATAATTCACTCTTCAGCATGGGTAAGAAAAGACAAATTTGATGAGAAAGGTATTTTTGATGGGTTCCAATCTAAATATTCACATGTATTTTCACATATAATGCGCATTTTTGAATGATGCAAAGCTTACTGCCATGATATGGTGAATGAGTCATTCAAATTATCCAAAGTGATGGTTTTTACTGTTTCTTCCTCATTTTTAGCATAGTACAAATGATAATATTTGTCAAGCCATGAAAACTTTTCAATTTTATGCAATACTTTGTTTCCTTTAAGCTTGAATGTTGTTGCATTTTCAAATCCGTGAAACAAAAATCTTATCTTGGAAAAACTCGGTTTAAATGAACCCACAACTTCACTTATGTTTAATTCATTATCCTTGGCCAGGTAAGAGATTTCTCTTTTGTAAAACTTCCCTTTTTCGTTAGAATATGATATTCCATCATCTTCATAAAATGTGA
>JAEUUM010000187.1 GCA_016787375.1 Saprospiraceae bacterium | reverse complement strand
AAAACTTTAGTGTTTGATTAATTTGGAGATAATTCAGAAAATCGCATTTGTCAATCTGTTTGTAGCCTAATGATTATTAATTGGAATCAAAATGCTGTTTCATCAAATGGTGCATTTGTTGCTTTTAGTGGTTTGAATTCTTATAGAATATGACATGATTCTTATCAAAAAATACGGCTCCCAAAATTTTAATTTTCACACTCAATTTATCTTTATAAAAGGTGTAAATATTAACCCAATCTTTACATACTGAAAAATCTACCTACCAAAGATTTTTATCTATCTTTGTCGTTCAATTCGTTACTATGAGGAACCTAATTTGGATCGTATTTGTGCTTGCAGCTCATATTTCTTTTGGCCAATCGTCTTTCATTCAAACCTTGCATGATCAAAATGATGCACCGTTACGCAATGTACTTGTACAGGATGCAAATGGTGTGTGTAAAGCTATTTCAGATGAGAATGGCAGATTTGAACTGAATTGTGCAAATAAAATAAACACTTTGCAGTTCATTTTAAATGGTGAAGTAATAAGTGAAATGAGTGCCGATGATTTTAGTGCTAAATCAAATGTTCCTTTGAAACTAAGTATTAACAAAGCTCAACAGGAAAGTCAAAATATGATTTTAATCAATCTTCCCAGCGGTAGTGAAGGAGATAACGATCAAGAAGAAGTTAGCAGCTTGCTTGCATCTTCCCGTGATGTTTTTAGTTCAATTGCAGGTTTTAGTTTTTCAAATGCAGGTTTTGACATTAGGGGATACGAAAATGAATATCAAATGGTATTCATAAACAATGTTCCTGTCAATGACCCTGAGTCAGGAAATAGTTTCTTTTCTACATGGGGAGGCCTAAACGATGTAATGCGAACTGACAGATTTGTAGTGGGGTTGAATCAACTTAATAATGGTTTTGGGAATATTGGTGGAGCTGCAATTATCGACGCCACCGCTGCTACTCAACGAAAACAAAATAAAGTAAGTTACGCTTTCTCAAATAGAGCGTTTCAGCATCGAATTATGGCTACTGCCAGTACAGGGGTGTTGCAAAACGGTTGGGCGTTTAGTGCATCCGGTTCCCACAGATGGGCAAACGAAGCATACGTACCCGGTACATTTTTAGATTCGTGGGCTTATTATCTTGCTGCAGAAAAACGATTTAAGAATGGCGATCAATTTTCATTTACTGTTTTTGGTTCACCTACCAGAAGAGGGAAGGCGGCACCAAGTGTTCAGGAAATGAATGGCCTTGCAGGAACAAACTACTACAATCCAAATTGGGGTTTCCAAAATGGTGAAGTCAGGAATGCAAAAGTTGTGCATACACACCTACCCACAGCTGTTCTTGGGTATAATAAAAAAATTGGTTCTAAAACTCAGTGGAACAATGGATTGTCGTTTCAAACCGGTCGGGAAGGCAACTCAAATCTTGATTGGTTCGATGCACCTGACCCAAGACCCGATTACTACAGAAGATTACCAAGTTACGCCAATAATCCGGATGCAGCGGCAGAAATTACCCAGCTCCTGAAAACAAACGAATCGGCTCGTCAAATTAACTGGCAGGAATTATACAACATAAATGACGCCAGTTTCGGAACAGTAACCAATGCAAATGGCATTCCCGGAAATACTGTATCAGGCAAGATTTCTAAATATCTTGTAAATGAAAGAAGGACAGACAATACCATTTTAACACTCAATTCATTTTTAAATCATGAAATTTCAGACAGAATCACCCTGACAGGGGGTGTCCTTTTTAGAAATTTTAAAGGTGAAAATTATCAAACTGCTCTTGATCTTTTGGGTGGTGATTTTATAGTCGACCGTGATCGTTTTGCAGAGAGAGATTTTCCAAATGACAGCATTGCTCTTCAAAACGATTTGAATACACCAAATAAAATTGTAAAGGAGGGAGAGAAATATGCCTACAATTATAACACCTATATTAGAACGATTCAACCTTGGGCGCAAATAGATTTTAAACTTAAAAAAGTAGATTTCTTTGCAGCTACACAAGTTGGTTCTTCTACCCTTTGGCGTGATGGGCTGGTTAAAAACGGCAGGTTTCCTGAAAATTCATTAGGGGAATCCGTGAAGGAAAAATTTACAACTTACGGCTTTAAATCTGGTATCACTTATAAAATCAATGGCAGAAATTATTTATATGCAAACGGAGCATACATTACTCAAGCACCTCTTCTAAAAGATTTATTTTTATCTCCACGTACCAGAAATGCCGTAGCGCCCAACCTGAAGACAGAAAAGACACTATCCGGTGAGGTTGGTTATTTATTGCGATCTCCTGTATTTAAAGCAAGGGTTACAGCATATTTTACTCAAATAAGAGACCTGATAAGAACAACGTCATTTTATCATGACGAACTAAGGACATTTGTCAATTTCACACTCAACGGAATTGGCAGAACACACATGGGTACTGAAATAGGGCTTGATTACAAACTTTCACCTTCATTTACTATTCAGGGTGCGGCAAGTATTGGCGATTATTATTACGATACAAGACCTGTTGCCAGCATTTCTCAGGACAATAACAATACTTTGATTGCAGAAAACAGAACCATTTACCAAAATGACTTTTTTGTACCAAATACACCCCAGACAGCTTTGGGTTTGAGTTTGAGATATTTCGGACCCCATAGAATGTTTGCAAACGTGAACGTCAGCTATTTTGACAAGATGTATATTGATTTTAATCCTGACCGCAGAACAAACGTTGCAGTTTCCGGCTTGGATGACGCTTCCGAAGTTTACAAGAATATTATCAATCAAGAGAAGCTTGATCCGGCTTATACAGTTGATATGTCAATTGGCAAAAGTTGGAACGTAAAAAAACTCTTAATAACATTGAATTTTAACATCAATAATTTGCTGAACAACACAACTTTTAAAACTGGTGGGTTTGAGCAACTTAGATTTGATTACGCAGAAAAGAATGTGAATAAATTTCCGCCTAAATATTTTTACTTATACGGTCTGTCCTATGGTCTAAATCTTGGAGTAACATTTTAGTTAATAGCATAAATTAATATCATGATAAAATCTTTCTATCAAATCTTTCTGGGCCTGATTTTCATTGGGTTCATTTCAGCATGTGTAAAGCACGAATTTGATCAACCACCTGTAACTGTTGATGATCCGGCAATAACAGCCAATGCTACCATCGCACAACTTAAAGCCATGCACACTTCTGGTAATTTTGAAAAAATTACAGATGACATGATCATTGTAGGTGTTGTTATAGCAGATGATGAATCAGGTAATTTTTACAAGACCATTGTTATTCAGGATAATTCCGGCGGAATGGAGGTTAAAATAAACGCCACAGACCAATACGTAAAATATCCTGTTGGAAGAAGGTTGTTTATCAAATGTAAAGGATTGACGTTGGGTGATTATAATGGTGTTGTTCAGATTGGAGGTGGCACGTATGACAACAATGGCTCACCTGCATTAGGAGGAATTGAGCAAGCATTGCTTGATACTTACATTCTACCCGGAAAATACAACCAATTTGTTACACCAAAGAAATTGAACATAAGTGAACTAACCAATGCAGATGTCAGTACCCTCGTTGAGTTAAGTGATGTTGAGTTTATTAATGCCGACGCAGGTAAAACTTATTCTGATGCAGTTGGTAAGACAACTCAAAATAGAACAATTGAGGATTGCAATAAAAATTTGGTGGTTTTAAGAACAAGTGGATATGCCAGTTTTGCAGGTGATGTAACTCCGACAGGCAAAGGGAAATTAACAGCCGTGTATAGCATTTTTGGTACCACAAAGCAAGTTTACATCAGAGATCCACGAGATGTCGTTTTTAATGATACACGTTGTGGTGGTTCTACAGGTAACTTGACACCAAATACGACAATAGCTGCGCTAAAGGCACTACATACTTCAGCATTCAATGTAATTAATACTGATGTTATCATAGAAGGGGTAGTTACTGCTGACGATCAATCAGGTAATTTTTATAAAGAGATCAACATTCAGGACGCAACAGGTGGACTAGGCATCAAAATTAATGTATTGGATATTTACCAAAGTTTTCCGGTAGGAACCAAAATTGCCATTCGATGCAAGGACTTAACACTTGGCGACGATGGTGATACCAAATTGGGTGGCGGCACATATCAATCTGGAGGGAAAGACTTACTGGGTGGCCTTGATGCCACTCAAATGGCAGCGAACATCGTTGTAAATGGCAGTGGAATGCCAAGTCCCAAAAACGTAACAATCGGAAGTTTAGGGCAAGCAGATTTTAGTAACCTTGTGGTGTTGAATGATGTTCAATTTGTGACAGGTGATGTAGGACAACCATTTGCCGATGGTCCGAATAAAGTAACTCTAAACAGAATTGTTGAAGATTGTGATGGAAATACCATTACCATAAGAACAAGTGGATACGCTGATTTTGCATCATCTTTAGCTCCCGGAGGTAAAGGATCCATTGTAGGGATCTATGAAAATTTTGGAACGACAAAACAGCTATTTATCAGAACTGCAGCGGATGCAAACATGACCGGACAACGTTGTTCAGGCGGTACAGGTAATCCGCCTCTTGATGAATTGGACGAGGCTTTTGATGGGCAGACTTCTGATGTTGACATATCAATTGCAGGTTGGTATAATCTTGCCGCTTCCGGAACCAGGTTATGGAGAGGTAAATTGTTTTCAGGCAATACATACGCTCAAGCCACTGCATTTAACTCAACAGACCCTTCAAACACAACTTGGCTGATAACTCCAGGAATGGACCTTTCTACTCCAAAGACCTTGTCATTCGAATCAGCAAAATCATTCTGGAAACACGACGGCTTATCAGTTTGGATTTCTTATGATTTCAATGGGTCGAATATTGCATCAGCAACATGGACTCAAATCAATTGTACCTTAGCCAAAGAAGCAGATGCAGACAACACATTCATACCATCTGGGTTGATTGATCTTCCAGTTACCTCAAGCAAGGCTTATATTGGATTTAAATACGAGGGCGAAAAGACGGTGAATACATCAACATACAGAATAGACAACGTTAAGATTAAAAAGAAATAATGGTGTTCCCGGAAACCGTTTTTAGATTTAAACATTTTGAGGTCAGACAAGACAAGGCGACAATGAAGATTGGGACCGACGGTGTGATGTTAGGTGCTTGGGCTGACGTAAAATCAAACGACGAAATCTTGGATATTGGCACTGGTACAGGGCTTATTGCATTGATGCTCGCCCAGAGAAGTCAACAGGCTTCTGTGCACGCTGTTGAAATTGAGCAGGAAGCTTTTGAACAAGCATCTGAAAATTTTGATCTTTGCCTTTGGCATGATAGGTTAAGGTGCTTTAACATGTCTATTCAAGATTTTGCTGAAGCCACTTCACAAAAGTATGACCTAATAGTTTGTAATCCTCCTTTTTTTACTGGGGGTACCCTTTCCGATAATCATGAACGATCATTGGTTAGGCATACAATAAAGCTTCCGCACGGTGATTTATTGCTTTCTGTGAGGAAATTGCTTAAAAAGAATGGTAGATTTTGTGTGATATTGCCATATCTTGAAGGACTCAGATTCAAAGAGATGGCACAATCCAATGGTTTGTTTTGCAACAAAGTTTTGGGAACAAAACCATCATTACTTAAACCTGTCGAACGATTGTTGATGGAGTTCTCATATCTGGCAAATCAATATGAATACAAAGAACTCACCATAAGAAATGAAAGACAAGAGTGGTCATCGGAGTATATAAATCTGACAAAAGAATTTTACATTAACTTATAAAAAAATGGTGGAAAAATTTTTTCCACCATTTTTTTTAGTTTTGATTAGATTCATGATCTTTTAAAATCTCCAAAGCCATATTCAAAATGGTTGTATCTTCAAGGTGAACAATACCACCTTCGGGACCAGGTTGTATGTGTTGGTCAACTATACCTCCTTCATTAACTTTGTGTGCACCAAAGTAATTTCGAACTGTTTGTTCATCAATATTTAGTTTATCTGCGATTTTTTTGACACTACCGTGTGGTAGTTTGTGTTTAATATTCCTGAGTTCGTTAAAAGTAATATTCATATACCATTGAATTTAGATGGTTAAATAATAGAATAAATCGATGTCTAAATATCGTTAAAAGTACCATCAAAATCAAATAAATTTTGCTGAATGTTCGGTTTTTTCAAGCATTTTTTTTTGCCCAAAATAATTGTAAGGATATCAAATACAATTCGGAATTAAATATTATTTTTTTATCAAAAATGGCAGGTAATGACTAATTGTTTCAAAGTAAAAATTCAGGGCTAAATTCATACTGAGTTTGTTTTTTTGTATTTCGATCGCTTTCATTGAGTAAATTATGATAAAGATCCAACAGTGAATTCCTTATTTCTAGTTTGTCAAACTGATTTATGAGTTTTTTAGAGGTTTCTACTGCTTGTGCGTATTTTTCTTTCTCTTCATACAATGATTTGATTTGTGAAATAAAAGCTTCATTGGTATCAGCTTTCAAATAATCGCTGTTATAAAGCTGACGGTACTCCACCAAATCTCTGAATACAACCGGTAGTCCGGCAGCTGCAGCCTCAAGAGGAGCTAACGGACAGTTTTCCTGATAGGATGTAAAGATCATCATATCTGCTGCTGAATATAATTCCGGCATTGCCTCTAACTTTACCAACCCGGTAAAAACGATGTTTTTTGGGGCATGTTCAATTTTAGAATTAATGCGATTGATTCCTTCAGTCAGTTTTCCGAATGGTCTGCCACCCACCCAGACAAATGTAATGTGTGGGAATACTTTTGCAATTTCAATAAAATCTTCTATGCCTTTCCTTTGTTGTATCTGGCCAACACCGATAACTACAAACTCATATTTTGTTATACCCAGTTTATGCCTTCCTGTCTCTTTTTTGGTGA
>JAEUUM010000606.1 GCA_016787375.1 Saprospiraceae bacterium | reverse complement strand
TGGAAAAGAAAGCAATGAATACGCAGCAGCCACCAACAATACAGCCTTGGTACTGCGCCAATTAAGTCGATTGAATGAGGCCATCCCTCTTTACAAAGAGGTAGCTGACATCAAGCTTAAGAAACTTGGTCCAGACCACATTGATTATGCCTCAGCGCTGGTAAACTATGGCTACACCTGCTATCAAGCTTCCCGATATGATGAAGTTGAAAAATCTTATCTGGAAGTTAAGAGAATAAGAGAAAAAGTCCTGGGAAAACAACATCAGGAATATGCAAGAATATTAAATAATCTTGCGGGATTTTATGAAGAGGTAGCCCGTTATGAAGAAGCTGAAAAATATCACCTTGAAGCAAAAAGTATTCAGGAATCCACGATTGGTAAACAATCCAGTGACTACGCCTGGACTTTAAGTGACATGGGAATACTTTATAAGAATCTTGGAAGATTTGAAGAAGCTGAAGCCTGTTTTTTGGAATCAATACAGATAGGTTCAACAGTCTGGAGTTCAGATGTGGTGTCTTATGCCTCAGTCCTTAAAAATCTTGCTGTATTGTATCGCAGCATGGGACAATACGACCAAGCTGAAAAATATTATAAAACCAGCCAGGAAATACAATTAAAACAAGTTGATGGAAAGTCAAGACTTGAATATGCAGAAGTACTCAATAATCTTGCAGGTTTATACACCGAAATGGATTTTAGACCAGAGGCAGAGCCACTTTATTTGGAGGCTAAAGAAATTTTTCAATCAAAAACAGGCAAAGAAACAATCGAATATACATCTACTCTCAACAACCTAGCTATTTTATATATTCATCAAAATAAATTCAGCGAAGCCAAATCGCTGCTGGATGAAACAAAATCCATTCGTGAAAAAATGGTTGGAATAAATCATCCGGATTTTGCGAATACACTCGAAGATTATTCATTAATGCTAGAGAAGCAAAACGACCTGTCAAAAGCCCTCGATTATAAGTCCAAAGCAGTTGAACTTTACAAAAAAAATTTTGGTGCAGAGAATTACAGATATGCAGTAAATCTAAGTGATCAAGCACGATTGGAAGGACTCGTCGGGCATTTCGACAAAGCACGAGAACAATTGATTGCCTCATCTAAAATACAACGAAAGGTTTTGTACAGATCCACCAGACATCTTTCTGAGCGGGAGTTATCCTCATACGCTGCACTTTTCAATAACAATGACAATTTCAATTACAGCTTTGCATTTAGAATGGGAGCAAAACCTGATTTGATTGGGAATTGCTATGACAATGCTCTGTTTTATAAAGGGTTCCTATTAAATTCAGTTTCAAAACTTAAGAACAAAGCTCTTAGCAATTCAGAAACGGCTTCAAAAATAGAGATACTAAATTCTTATCAAAGAAGAATAATATCACAATATCTTTTGCCTTTAAATGAAAGAGACACCTTGCTTTTAAAAGATTTGGAGTCTAAATCAAACACAGTCGAAAAAGAGCTTACTAAAAAAACTGTTTCTTTCCAAGATCTCACCAACCCAATCCAGTGGCAAGATGTTGCAAAATCGTTAAAACCCGAGGAAGCCGCCATTGAATTCGTTCATTTCAAAATAAATTTCCCTGCACCAATTGATAGCAGTTATTATGCTGCACTTATTCTAAGAAGTAGTTCTACGTCTCCTGAATGGGTACCATTGTTTTATGGGAATGAAATAGAAAAATTAGTAGGCCAAAACATTGATCGCAAGACCGATTATGTGAACAAGCTTTACAGTTCTTCAGATCGTGGCACCATAAATATTGAAGAAAAAATAACTTCAATTTTTGATTTAATATGGTTGCCTATTGAAAAAACATTACAGGCAAATACTCCAGTAAAAACAATTTATTTTTCATCATCTGGACTTCTCTACAAAATCAATCTCGCAGCCATTCCCATCAATGATGAACTTACGATGGGAGAAAAATATCAAATAGTGATGCTGAACAGCACAAGGATGCTCGCTGAGAAAAAAGAGGCTATGTTATACAATGAAAATGATGCTGCGATTTTTGGTGGAGTCAAATATGATGCTGATAGCACATTCTTAGTCAATGCCGCAGCAAGGGCACCACAAAGCGATATTGCCATGAGAGGGTTCAGTTCTTTCATGACAACCGATCCAAAACAGCGAGGCGGAACCTGGAATTACCTAAAATGGACAGAGAAAGAAGCAAATTCCATTGAATCTGAACTTAAGAACGGCGGGTTCAAGATTAAATTGAATAAAGGTTATGATGCCACAGAAGAATCATTTAAACTATTGGGCCAAAAAGAAAAATCGCCAAGAATCATCCATATTGCAACCCACGGTTATTTTTTCCCTGACCCCAAATCGATTACAAATAACAACAGCGAATTAAAAAACAATCTGCACAACATCAAGATCAGTGAAAACCCGATGATAAGGTCTGGTTTAATCTTAGCCGGTGCCAATTATGCCTGGGTAAACAATAAACCTGTTGCAAATGGCCTTGAAGATGGTATCCTGACCGCCTCGGAGATCAGTCTGATGAATCTCAATAATACCGAATTGGTTGTACTATCTGCATGCGAAACCGGGTTAGGTGATATACAAGGTAATGAAGGAGTTTATGGTCTTCAAAGAGCATTTAAAATAGCCGGAGTTAAATACTTGATTATGAGTTTATGGCAGGTACCCGATTTTCAAACACAGGAACTCATGGCCACCTTCTACAAAAAGTGGTTACAGGAAAAAATGAGCATTCCGGAAGCATTTCGGGCAACACAGAAAGATATGAGAGAAAAATATCAAAGCCCTTGGTTCTGGGCCGGATTTGTTTTGGTGGAGTAATATGTGGATGAAATTGAAAAAAGGAAAGTTGACAATTTAAATATGTGAATACTTAAAATAAATTGATTCAAGAAATGAAGCGCTTAATTCTATTACTTTTTACAACATTACTTCAGAACCTAACAGCCCAGACTGTGGATTCGGTTGCTATTAAGCAAGTAGACAGACTAATCAAAATTTCCCAAGAATTGCTGGAAAAAAGAGATTTTGAAAAAGCGTTAAAAGTGAATGCGAGTGCCGAAAAAATTGTAATTGAAAAGTTAGGAAAAGATTCTGAATTCTATGGCTCGATATGTTATATTTTCGGAAATTATTACGAATTAAATGGAGATTATACTAATGCCGAAAAATGGTATTTAAATGCCTTAACCATTCAAAGTCGCAAAGATCAGAGTCTTGAATATGCAAAAACTTTAAACTCTATAGCAAACATTTATGCAGACCAAGGAAAAGCTGAAAAAGCAGAAGCAAATTATAAGGTCGTTTTAGATATTCGTGAAAAAAAACTAGGGAAAGCACATCCGGATTATGCAAGTATTTTAAATAATCTGGCTGGGATTTACCAATTCACCGGCGAATATGATTTGGCCATATCAATGTTTGAGGAGGCAAAGAAAATATTTGGTCAGGTATATGGAGTTAAAAGTAAAGAATATGCCCAGGCATTGCATAATCTAGCGAATGTTTATTTTGAAACTGGAAATTTTAATCAAGCAGAATTATTTTATACGGAAGCATTGAATATTCTAGAAAAAGAAAATGGAAGGAATGATCCTCAAAGTGCTGCTACCATAAATTGTTTAGGTAATTTATTTTCTGTAATGGGCTTGAAAGACAAGGCCTTATCTTTATATCAAGAAGCACTCGCCGTCCTTACAACAAATCTTGGTGGGAATGATATAAATGTCACTGCTTGTTTAAACAACATAGCTGAAATATTTAGTGAAAAAGGTCAATTTGAGCAAGCTGAAAACTATTACCTAAAGTCTAAGCAGATTTTAGAAAATACATTTGGGAAAGAAAGCCCTGATTATGCAATGACGATTGATAACATGGCAAACATGTATGTTAATAAGCATGATTTCAATCAAGCTGAAAAGTATTATTTAGAAGCTTTTAAGATAAGGAAAAAAAATTTTGGATCAGTTCATCCGGAAGTTGCAATTAGTCTTAACAATCTCGGAAGTTTTTACACAAACCAAAATCAGCCAAAATTAGCAAGTCACTATTTAAATGAAGCAAAAGATGTCTGGGAACATCTTTTCGGAAAAGTCCATCCTGATTATGTTTTAGCTATAAATAATTTGATTTGTAACTATTGGATTACAAACCAAAACGAGTTATTAATGTCAAGCTTAATTGAGTCCAATCAAATTGAGAAAACCCTCGTTTCAAGAGCCTCTAAGCATCTTTCTGAGAGTGAATTATCGGATTACATTCATACATTTACATCAAGTCTAGATCGGCTATTCACATATACCAATGAATCCGGTACCCTCAGTGGTCTTTCTTATAATAATATATTATTTTATAAGGGTTACCTATTAAATTTTGCAACTCAATTGAATAGGTTGGCAAAACTGGATACTAGCTTAACAAGAAAAATTAATGACCTAAAGGTATGCAATGAAAAATTGGCAAAAGAACTCTCAATCCCACAGGATCAAAGGTCGAAGGATAAGATAATTTTGCTTGAAGAGATGGTGACTGAATCAGAAAAAGAAATCACAAGAAAAGTTCATAGTTTTAATGAATTACAACAAGAGATCAATTACAAAGATATTGTTGGGCTTTTAAAGCCTGGTGAAGCAGTAATTGAATTCATTAATTTTAATCTTATCAAAGCAGAAGCAACGGATAGTATACTTTATGCTGCTTTTCTTTTAAAAAATGGATCCACCGAGCCCCATTATATTAAATTATTTGAACAAAAATCGCTAGACAGCTTGTTGCAATTAGGCTCTGTTAGAAGGTCCGAATATGTAAATAATTTATACAACATCTCTGACCGGGGTACAACTTTATTAACGACTCATAAAAAGTCATTGTATGACGTAATTTGGAAACCAATTGAAAAGGAGCTTGAAGGTATCAAAACAATTTATTTCTCTCCATCAGGTTTACTCCACAACATAAATTTGGATGCCATACCCATTTCTGAGATTGAAACCCTTGCAGATAAGTACAATCTTATTAATTTGAACAGCACCCGACAAATAGTTATTCCTGCCCAATTGCAACTTATAAACAACAATGCAATTTTATATGGTGGGATCCAATTTGATCAAGATAGTACTAATCAAAATAAAAAAGAGCTTGTAGTCCCCCAACCTTCAGGAGAAATATTTTTCAACAACAACAATTCAAATTCAAAGGGAGGCTCCTGGAATTATTTGCCAGGCACAGAACGTGAGGTTTCTGCAATTGAAAAAATCATTCAAGCTTCGGGTTTTGATGTTATTAGTAAAAAAGCATATGCGGCTACAGAAGAAACCTTCAAAAACATTGGTAACAATAATTCTCCTTCACCCAGAATCCTGCACATAGCTACCCATGGATATTTCTTTCCAGATCCAAAGATGAAACAAAAATATACTGGAATTCTCGACCAAAATGAACCTGTTTTTAAATTATCCAACCACCCCATGCTCCGATCCGGTTTGATCTTGGCTGGAGGAAATTCAGCCTGGCAAGGCAACCAACCCCCGGAAGACAGAGAAGATGGAATACTCACAGCCTACGAGATTTCGCAAATGAATTTATCGAATACAGAATTGGTAGTTTTGTCTGCATGCGAAACCGGCCTGGGTGATATTCAAGGCAACGAAGGAGTTTACGGATTGCAGCGAGCATTCAAAATAGCTGGGGCAAAGTATCTGATTATGAGTCTATGGCAGGTACCCGATAAACAAACATCCTTATTAATGACTACTTTTTATAAAAAATGGCTGGAGGACAAAATGACTATTCCGGATGCATTTCATGCGGCTCAGAAGGAGTTGCGGGAGATTGGACTAGATCCTTATCAATGGGCCGGGTTTGTTTTAGTAGAATAGATTAACTTTTCATTTAATTCGCACTTTTCATTGTGGTGGGGTGCGGACGCTGAAACTCTGAATGCTGATAAGCCTAATGGCTTCGTCAGCATTTGTTTTGGTGGAGTAAGCATTATTTCATTCACACTCTCATTCTCAGTATTTATTCGAGTAGTGTCACAAAAGCAAGCCTAAGCATGCTGATAAGCTTTTAAGCTTGCTTAGCATTGGTTTTGGTGGCTATATATAGGGAGGGAGCTTTCTCAGTTGAAATTTGATACTATTTATTGTGCATACCTCATAATGCTTGACCAATACTTACGAAATTTTAGATAGACTTTATTCAGATGATATCTTATTCAAGTGATAATTGCTACATATTAAGTTATAAATAAGCATACCATTAATAAGCCTTCAAACTCAAATACTCAGATCAAAATTGATCAAGTTAAATCTTCTGCATTCACAATGCGATTCGATTTCTCCAATACACTCATTTTCAAATTCCAACTATTTGGATTTATAATTATCCGGTTGGTCAATTACTTATTATCCAGTTCAACTTGTTATTTATGGTATCATGCGTCACCTAAATTATTTTGGGCTGGTCGATAATCACATCATTACCATTAATTGCCTATTCTACCCCTTGTAAACTTAATCTAAAAGGTATACCGTTTCCACAAAAATCAATACCGTTCCCTAATTCATATTATTAATTTTATAATATTATAAAATTAAATGGAACCTTCCATTTTATATAAGCGTAATACCCTACATGAACTGACAAATGAAATTTTCTAAATATATGAAAAAAAAATTAAATTTTATTTAGCTGTTTTGAAACTAATTACATATTATTAATGTATTTATATGTAAATAACTTAAATATGAAAATTTAATCGGTAAAATCAGGTAATAACTAAAACCTTGGCCATTTAATAATATAAATGTTGCCGGACATCCCAAAATCTCTCCCAAAACCAAATTCCCAAAAACCGATTGACCCCGACCGTTGTCAGGGTTGTTTTGACCTGAATTCCTAAACATTACTTTGTATTCCAGTGACTGCTGGATGTAGCTGTATTCGTATGCCCGTACCCCCCAATCGCTGTTAAAAGCCGGTCATCGCTTACCCATCATCCAACATATTACTTGCTAAAGAATTTGTGCTACGTGATTCCGTAAGCATAGTGTCCGCACTATGTCTGACCGGAAAGGTTCATCGTCCTTGTTAATCCTGAAAGTTAGAGAATTTCTATTCTCCTAGGTATCTGCGTGATTTACCCGGGCTGGAAATTCTCTGCTTTTAGGTTTTGGACAAATGGTTTAAAACATTTTTTAACAATATTTTTTAACAAAACCTTTTAACGATGAAATGTAATTTCATTCCCCCCCATCGTTCAGATGTTAGGAGGACAAACCTTGACCCGGGAGATACAAATAACCGGACAAGATGTAATCAAACGCGTTCAACAGTTAAGAAAAAGTGGTTAACCACTCTCCTTTCTGTGAGCGCAATTTTATTCATAGGGCTCAACTCCCTTTCTGCCCAGACATGGGATGGAGGCGGAGGTGATGGTGACTGGTTGAATCCGGTTAACTACAACCCTAACGCACTCCCGGGTATTGGAGCTACGGTTACCATTCCACTGGGAGCAGTGCCGTACCCGAGCATCGCAAGTGGTGCTTCTTTAACGATACGACGGCTCGATATACAAGCCGGTGCATCAGCAACAGTGCCAAATTTGTTTACTTTAAATCTCAATGCCGCTGGTTCAGGCTATGGTTTACAACTGGCCTCCAACTCAACTTTTACCAATAATAATGTGGTAAATATTACATTGGCCACGAGTGGTATAAGAAACCAAGGTGGAACAGTAACTAACAATGATGAAATCTTCATCAATGCTGTAGGTACCAATGGCATACTGAATTCACCGCAAGGAGGAGCTGTTACGCCTTCCACTTTTATCAACACAGGGCAAATTACCATTGGTAATATAGGCTCTGGTGGCGATAATGGTATTTTTAACAGTGGTTCAAATTTGTTGGGTGCAATTTTTACGAATTCAACCGGAATGATCACCATTAATGGTGTAAACAATGCAGGAATCAGAAACTCTGCATTAAACGGCCCCACGACATTTACGAATAGTGCCTCAATTGTAGTGAGCGCCAATAATACAGCAAGTGGATTTAATAATGAAGGAATCATCAATGAGGATTCCGGCTCATTTACCAATACAGGTACGATTGCTTTAGAAAATGCAGAACGTGCCCTTGTAAACAGGATGAACGCAAATTTTACAAATGAAAACAATGGCTCAATTACAATCAACCCCTCTGGTCCAAATGATGTGGTAAATGGTATCGTCAATATTTTAGGTGGAGTGTTTACCAACCAGACTGGTGCAGATATTAGAATGATAAACATAAGCAATATTGGCTTATCAAATGGTACCATAGCTTCGGCCGGTACATTTTTGAATACCGGTTTGGGTACGACAATATCCATCGATAATACAAGTAATTTCGCTATTCAAAATCTATCAGACGGTCTTGTACCCAACGATGGATTTTACAATGAGAATGCAGCAGTAGTAACCATATGTTCCGGTGGAACCGGAATTGGGGTTTCTGCCATTTACAATGGAACAAATGCTTATTTTCAAAATGGCTCTTCTTCGGGCGGTGCAGGTGCAACTCTAAATGTTGTTTCTGCAGGATCACACGGAATCCTAAACGATGGTGAGTTTTTGAACACTTCTTTTTCAGGAGTTGCTCCATTTTTGTTAACAGACATCAGCAACATTAATATAGGTATTACAAGTGGTGCATGCGCTGGTTCTATTCCAGATGATGGCATTCGCAACAATAATACTTTTACTAATACAGAAGATAGCCGAATCACTATTTCAAATTTTAGTGATTTCGGTATTTTTAATTTTGGTACTTTCAACAATACCAACCTCTCTAATACAGATATTAATTTTAGGAATGAAATCCACATTACTGGTACCGGCGGCATCTCAGGAATATACAACCGTGGAGTCGCTGCAACTTTTACCAATTCAGATAATGAATCCTTTATTAAAGTAGATGGTACAATGTTTTATGGAATTCTGAATGATGTATCCGGAACTTTCAACAATCATCTAATCGGCAGAATTGAAATATCGGCAGGGTCCATCATCATTGGCTTCTATCAGTACAATGGTGCTGTGTTGGATCAAAATGGTGATTCCTCAATTGATATTGATTTAGCCGGAACTGCCAATAGTATTGGATTTTTAAATGATTTCAATAGCTCAGTTTCTAACCAAGGCAGTTCAATACTAAATATTACCGGAACAACAAGCTTTGGCTTATTGAATCAAGGTAATTCTGTCATTTCCAATGGAAGTCCAATGGGAGGGTTTGGCAGTATCACAATCATGGGTGTTGTTTCAGGCGATGCACTTGACAACCTAACAGGCAGCACCATTACAAATCAAAATTGTTCTGTAGTTTATACTGATGGTAAAATTAATAATGAATCGACATTTACAAATGATGCGATCATTAAATCAATTTTTACCGGCCTTCATATGGCAACCGTACCAATAGTAAACAATGGAATCATAATTGATTACAACAACAGCTTTAATAATAACTTAATTACTCGAACAAATGATCCTCTGCTAGTAAATAATTCCGTTGGGGTAATCGTACCTCCGATTACCATATGCCCAGCCGATCCTGCGACCGGATTAAATGGAATGGCTAAGAATGTAATCATTTCAACGGGACCGGTTAACACAAAATTATTTCAGACAAGTACTAACTGGTATAATAATCCAGGTTTGGTACCTCCCGGAATAGCGACTTACGACCCATCAACCAATATTTTAACTTTTAACAGTAATCCTGCACCTGGCAGCATGTTTGACATTCATTTTGATGTGGATGCTGAAGGTTCTGGTTGTCAGTTTAATGGACTGGCAAAAGTGATGGTTGACAATCTGGCAGCAATTAAGGCAACAATCACAAAACTTGATTTTACCGGAAATCTGACAGGAGCATCAACCATGATTACCACAACATCGAATAACCCGTCAGACGTAACAGTATGTTCAGGAATGGGTGTTCGTATATTTGGTGAAAATATCGGTGCTTCGACAGATAAATTTGGAAATGCAATGTGGGTTGAGTTACAGGTTACTGACCCGGATGCCATAACCGGATTGCCATCTGTTATCAATATTCCCGGTATTGCGCTACCAAATACAGCTAATTTGTTTCCTCTGTTGAATACAACATTGAACACAGCTAATGTAAATATTGTAGCAACTCCATATTTTGAATCTGATGGGATTCCTGGAAGAGACCCACTTTTGGAATGTGCAGGTTCATCACTTGCATTGAATATTCATGTGATTCCAGACCCAATCAATTTCATTACACTTACAAATACTTCAACAAATGCCTCTGGGGATAACAACATGACCAGAAGAGTATGTTCGATGTCTGATTTTGAGTTTAATGGTACAGTCTCTGCATTTCCTGCAGGAGTAACCGGATTTAAATTAAATTGGGAACTTGCAAACATTACAGGACCAAACGGACCAGCTCCTTTTAATGATGGTCAAGTTAATGTACAGGCCGATTGTGGTCCACTAGGTGAAGGAACGCTCGGTATGTCTCAGACAATTTTGGCACCTGGCAACATTGTATTTGATGGATCAGATGCCGTTACGCCATGTTCGGCTCCGGTAATGAACCTTTCTGATCTTGCTCCTCATGAAAGAAGAGTAATGTATAACCTTACTCCAACTTTCATTCTGACAGATGGAACACAATGTCCAAGTGGTGCGACACCAATTGAAGTTACCGTAATAGTATATCCTAAACCACAAATTGAATTAGATAATGCTGCATCTCCAGTAAATGACAATGTTGTTGATCAGGGACCTGCAGTTGTGATATGTGATAATACCTCAGCTAATAATCAAATTAGGGTAAGACAATTTCCGACAAAAGTTGTTGAACAAAATCTAATGTCTACCAATGACATGGGTGACTTAGAATATGATGTTACAATTACAACACCAATGGGTATTTCTCTTGGTGCATATAACCCTGCACTCTTGTCAAACGTAGGAAGTGATGGTGATTTAATTACAAAACTTGATTTCAAATCTCCAATTACTGATTTACCTGCTTTTGACAATACAACCATGATGCCTCAAACAGTAACTGTGGAGGTTACTCCTTCTTTCGATCCTGAAAATCCAAATGCTGCTAATAAGCCGGCAAACACGGACCCGGACGGAAGTTGCTTTGGCACTACAAGAAGTATTCCTGTTACAGTATTACCTACTCCGGATCTCGATCCAGCATTGTTTACAGACCTTTTAAATAGAGTGATAGATGTGACCATCTGCGGAAGTGATGGTATGGACGCATCAGAATTGACACAAGTGCTTAACATGAAAAACATGAATATGGCACCTTATGTCGTGGAATTTGAATTATTTGATATTGACCTGACGAATGCGCCTGATGTGACGAGATCTACTATGGCTACCGGGTCACCGAACGGAGGCCATCCCAATACCACCGATAACACTTTCGGACTTGAAACACTATCCGGAAATAACTTTACTGAATATTTAATGAACAACGGAGTCTTAACTCAAACCGTCGTTTATACTTTTAGACCTCAGATTGATTTTATGAGTGGAGCTGAAACTGAAATCTGCTATGGACCTACATTCCAGATCAAAGTAATGGTTCTGCCTAAAGTTTTCAATTCTGCAACACCTGATGGATCAAATATGGTTTGTCAATCTGCAACAAGACTTGTGGAGGGTGTACCTGGTTCATTCCCTGCACATCCTGGCCCTTGGACTCATGAGTGGGTGATTGCAGACCCTCAGCCTGTTGGATTCACCGGAACCGGTGCTTTTACAGATGTTAACGCATTACCTGGCGGTCAATCTTCAACAAGCCAGACTGCAGCATTCAAAGGAATTGGCAATGGTATGGTAAGATTGCTCTATTATGCAACTCCTGCGAATGGTTGCAAGCCTTTCCAACCATTTATTCTTGATCTTGAGGTAATCCCTCAACCGGCCATTAACCCTATTACCGGTCCTACAATTGTTTGTCCGAGTGCTGTAACAACTTACGGCATCACTACAAATAATGCACCAATAAATACTTACAATTGGTCACTTTCGTCCGGTGGAACATTCAGTACACCTACCAATGGTCCATCTGTCGGTATTAATTGGAGCAGTGTAATGGGAGGACCTCATACCTTAACACTGATTGAAACATCACCGAATGGTTGTGAAACAATAAATAAATACACAATCAATATTGTTGACATCAACAACCCAATGACTTTGTGTCCGGCGGACATAACAGTTGGAACTTCAGCAGATGGAAAAACTGGTGATTGTAAATATGAAGTTAATGGTACATTTTTAGACGTGATTGCCTCAGACAATTGTGGCATTATGTCAACAACTCATGACTACGATTTTGGAGGAACCTCACTTGATGATGAGATCTTTGATCTTGGTAAAACAACAGTAGTCTGGACTGTAAAAGACAACAGTGGATCTACCATGACTTGCTCTTTTGCGATTACTGTTCAAGATGACGAATACCCTTCAATTGTTTGTCCACATGATGTTTCTGTGAACTCAGACGGAACTGGTCTGGATATTTTCTCACAACTTGCAAGTGTTTCAACAAACACATCACCTGCATGCGGCATTATTCTTGGCAATCTTGCTCCAACTGGTAATGATAATTGTGGATCACTGAATTTAAGTTGGACAGCTCCGGGTGCAGTACCATCAAATGGTACAGGAACACTTAATAATGTTGGATTCAGCGTTGGTCAAACAACAGTTACATTTTCAGTTAATGACACTCATGGCAATTCAGTTACATGTGATTTCAAAATTGATGTTACAGATAATGAAAAACCAACTTTTGATTGTCCTGGAAACACAACTTTACTCACTTCAAATGATCCAATCATCGGAAACTGTGGATTTTTAGTAAATAACAATTCATTAAATCCGACTAATATTACTGAAAATTGTGGCATTTCAACCGTCACAAACAATTATAATGGAACCGCAACCTTGAATGGGTCAACTTTCCCGGTTGGTCTAACAACTGTTGTTTGGACCGTTGTTGATATTAATGGAAATTCCCAAACTTGCTCCTACGTTGTAAATGTTCAGGACAACGAAGCTCCAGTAACATCAAACTGTCCTTCCAACATTATTGTAAATGCAGAGGCAGGAAAATGTACTGCAAATGTAACCTATGATCTACCTCGTTTCGATGACAATTGTGGAGGTATTAATCAATTGGGAACATTGGTAAATGGTCTTGCTTCCGGAAGCGATTTTCCAAAAGGTGTGACCACTGTAACTTATCGTTATTTCGATGCTGCAGGAAACGGCCCGGCAACATGTACATTTACAGTAACTGTAAATGATAATCAGGAGCCTGTTATTTCATGTCCACCAAATGTAATTGTAAATAACAATGGAACAAACTTAAACTTCGCTGCATTCACTTATGGTGTAACTGTGGACGATGCAAGTAATGATTGTTCTGTTTGATTTTTGGGATTAACACCTGTCATAAGTGATAATTGCCCTGGTCAATATACAATTACTCATGACATCACTTATCCAGATGGCTCAGTGGCTTCTGGTCCAAATACTGTTAATGCTATGATGTTCCCTGGCTTAGTGTCTACCATCGTTTACACTGCCAAAGATCAAGCAAATAATACACATACTTGTTCTTTCACCATTACAATTAATGATGTTGAAAAACCGAAATTCACGACATGTGCTTCAGATGTGGTTGTTAATACAAGTTCAAACGGAACTGGAGATTGCAGTGTAAACATTCCGAATATGTTATCAGGAATTGCAGTTACTGACAATTGCAACATTCCTGCAGATGTAACTGTAACACAAAGTCCTGTAGCCGGAACTGTTTTTTCAGGAAGTAACAATTCAATTCAAATTGTAACTTTCACGGCAACTGATAAAGCTGGTAATACTGCTACTTGCACAGCAAAGCTTACCATACATGACAATGAGTCACCAACAGCTTTATGCAAACCTGCTCTTAAAATACTCTTGGATGATGATGGCATTGTTCCAATTACCCTTTCTGATGTAAATAATGGCTCATCTGACAATTGTCATATAAACTCACTATCGTTGAACATCAACCAAGTGACGTGTGCAGATGCAGGAAAAACAGTGGGTGTGACTTTAACAGTCATTGATGACGCAGGTAATCAAAGCATTTGTAGTACACCTGTAATGGTGTTCGATAGTTTGACTCCGGTTATCAAAAATTGCCCTTCAAATATCATACAAGGTAATGATCCTGATATGTGTATGGCTTTTGTTAACTTTTCAAAAGTAACAGCAACAGATAACTGTGATGCCAATGTAGATGTTTATTATTGGACTACAGGAGCTACTGTACTGGGTGGTCCGGATAAATTTGGAACATCAGGAGACATGAATCCTGCAAATGATCCAATACTAGGCCAAGCAAACGCAAAGAACTACAATTTTGGTATTACCACTGTACATTACTTTGCGGTAGATAATTTTGGCAACATTTCAACTGAATGTACATTTACCATTGATATAAGAGATGTCCAAAAACCGATTATCACAAAATGTCCTGACAGCAGAAACATTTTTGTAAATCCTAATTCATGTTCTGGTACTGTGCCTAATATGATTCCTGAATTAACCTTCAAAGATAATTGTAATGTAACTGTTACTCAATCACCAGTTGCAGGTACTTTATTCGGAACCATGCACAATTCAACTCAAATCGTTACTTTCACAGTAACTGATCAGGGTGGAAATACCGCGACGTGTACCGCAACTTTGACATTAAAGGACAATATTGTACCAGTAATTACAACTTGCCCGCCAAGCCGAAATGTAAATACGGTATTGAATACATGTTCAGGTATCGTTCCTAATTTACTTCCTGAACTAATATGGTCTGACAATTGCCCTCTTGCTGTAATTGCTCAATCACCAGTCGCAGGAACATCATTCGGAACTAAAAATAATGATACCCAACTGGTAACATTTACTGTAACCGATGCTGCAGGTAACACAGCTACTTGTTCTGCTGTACTTACCTTGAAAGATGCACAAGCACCTAGTATAACTTGTCCTCCAAGTATCAGTGTGCCTTGTACTGTGAACAAAATCATTATACCAAAACCTGTTACTTCCGATAATTGTGGTGTTGTGACAGTGTTAAACAGTAAAAATGGAACAGATGACGCGAGTGACTTTTATACTCCAGGCACCTCAACTGTGGTGGTATGGACAGTAACTGATGTTAATGGTAATCAATCGACTTGCTCAATGACCGTTACAGTTGCTCCTCTTCCTACTATCTCCGTTTCAGGTTCTGGAACGTACTGTAAAGATGGGTTCATTTCAAAAATTACAGCAACAAGCTCAACGAATGGCATCTTTAGCTGGTATAAGAATTCGACTTTGACTGTGCCGGTAAATGCTTCTCAATTGAGTGGCCCTAACAACAATATGTATCAACCTACAGGTACCCTTGGTACAGAAACAGTGTATGTTGTTGTAACAGACCCTGTAACAGGTTGCGTAAGTAACCCAGTATCAGCGACAGTGATCATTATTTCATGTAATGTAACAGCGACTGATCCATGTAAATGCAAAAACAATGCAACAACACTTACCGATGGTCAGTTTGATGAGGAAATTACCCTCTTCGCACCTTCTGGTCAAAACTGGTATATTGTTTCAGCTACAGGATTATTCAAATCAACCAGTCCGGCTCCTCCTGCTGCTCCTACACCTCTTTCAATTGGAGTATTGGGAACTGATAAACCGGTTGCAATTGCACCTGGAGTTTACAGAATGAACGGAGTTCATGTTGACGCTATTGGATACAATATAACGTTCGCAAATGGACTTGGTGATACCCTTAGCTTGAGCAATAAATGCTATTACCCTAATCCTCAGATTGTAGGCTTATTCCCGGATTATTGTGCAAACCATCCGATCGTTCCTTTGGTTGGAAATGCACTTCCGATTTTGCCTCAAAGTGAGCGTTTTGATTTGTATGATGCGACCAATACGATTGCAATACTTTTAAATATCACTCAAATTAACCCGGCTACTTTAGCTCCAGGTACGTATACAGTGAGATATACATTTGATGCACAAAACAATTTACCACCTTCAACAAACCCTGGATGTTCTCAGACTGTAACACAACAGGTTAAAATATTCCCTGTTCCACCTACAGACTTAGCTTGCGGTGCTTTGCATAACGTCTCACTTGACCCTATGGGTATGGCGACAATTACTGCGGATGTTGTACTAGAGGGTAATTATGGTTGTTGGTCACAATACTTAGTTGATATTGATGGGCCTTTAACCAACAAGGTAAGCTGTGCAGATGTAGGTAAAATTTACAAGGTAAACATTACAGATCCATTTACCGGAAACAAATGTTGGGGAAATATTCTTATTGAAGACAAACTGGCTCCAACGATTGTTTGTGCTGATGTAACAGTAAGCTGTAACAATGACGGATTGGATCCGGCGACTATTGGCTTCCCTGTATTCAGTGACAACTGCTCTATTGATCCTGCTTCGGTTAAGTTTAATGAAACAATTTCAGATCCAACTTGTACCGGACTATTTTCAGCGATCATCACACGTACTTGGTTTGCAAAAGACCCATCAGGTAACAGTGCAATACCATGTACACAGACAATATCAATTAAGAGGGGCACACTTGCGGAAGTAAAATTCCCAACCAATCTTGATGATATGAGTGCACCTTCATTAAGTTGTGTAAATCCAGATACCAAACCTTCTGCTACTGGTGTGCCTACCATAGATGGCAAACCAATTGAAAAGTTCTGTGAACTTATGGTGGCTCCGTTCCAGGATGTGATAATACCGATTTGTGACAACAGCTATAAAATTTTGAGAACATGGACTGTGATGGATGCTTGTTCTAACTCTATGACTTCTGCGGTTCAGGTTATTATAGTTAAAGACAAACAAGGTCCTACCTTGACTTGTCCACAAGCTTCAGCCTTTACTTACACTGTAAATGGAAATGGAACAACTTGCCTTGCAATTGTTCAAGCTCCAAAAATCAATGTACAAGACAATTGTAGTCAAGCTAAAAATGTAATAGTCAAAACAAGAGTTACAGTTAATGGTATTGTTACCGAAATCAACAGCAACGGAGGGGTTTTCCAAATTCCATTTGGCACACACACCTTTACCTATACGGCAGTTGACAATTGTGGCAATATTTCATCTTGCTCAGTTGATGTGAATGTCCTTGAAAATGAACCACCTGTGGCTGTTTGTCAGGAATTAACTGTGGTTTCACTTATTAACCCTGTTACGCTTGTCAATGCTACTTCATTTGACTCTGGTAGTTACGATGAATGTGGTGGTGCTGTAAAAATTACTGCCAGAAGGATGGATAATCCGAAGTGTCCTGGCAATGATGCAACACAACTTTCTGAAAAAGTACCTTTCTATTGTTGTGACGTAAACAATGGCCCTATTATGGTAGTCATGAGAGCCACCGATGCTTCAGGCAACTTTAATGAATGTATGGTTCAGGTTAACGTAATAGACAAAATCAAACCAGTAGTTGTTTGTCCGTCTGATATTACAGTACAGTGTGGAGAACCTTTCACTCCTATTAACTCTGCTGTTGTGAATTTCTACAAACAGGTAAACAAACAAATATCAATCAATTTCCCTGTTACAATTGAAGAACAAATCACAGTTAGTGGCTTACCTAGTTTTGCTAAAATTGCTGATCTTGATTTAGGATTGAATATAACACATGATTATATTGATCAACTGACAATCAAACTTATCAGCCCTGCAGGTACTGTTGTTACTCTGTTCCAAGGTGGATCATGTGGTAACTTCAAAAAGGATATCAATGCAGTTTTCGATGACGAAGGCGTTCCTTTCTTCTGCAATGGCGCTACTACAGCTATAGTAGGAAATGTTCAGCCACAGTTTAACACTTTAAGCTTTTTTGATGGTGAAAATCCAAATGGTGTTTGGACCATCCAGTTGATTGATGCTGCACCGCTTGGTGGTGGATCATTTAACTCAGCAAGCTTGAAAGTTACTTATGACACACCGCTTTCACTAAAACCGGTTGCAACAGATAATGCTTCAGATTGCGGATTAACATTGACCTGGATTGACGCAAATGGCCCTGGCCAATGTCAGAACAATGCAACCATTATAAGAAGATGGACTGCAATGGACAAATCCGGTAATACAGGTTTCTGTGACCAAAAAATCAAATTGATAGACAATACGCCTTTAGACATTACCTTCCCGGATGATGTGACAATTACAGAATGCAAGAAATTTGAAGATCTTGCAGGTTTGAAATCGATCACACACAACGGTGACTGTGAACTAGTAGCAATTGAGTTTGTCGATGAAGTATTTGATGTAGTTCCGGATGCTTGTTACAAGATTATCCGTACATGGAAAGTTCTTGACTGGTGTAAATACAACCCATCTGCGAACAATACAGAAGGAGGAATAGTTCTGAATGGCAATAAGCGTCATTTAAGAGATGATGGTGATGGCTACTTCGTTGTAAAACAAATTATCAAGGTAATTGACACCGAAAAGCCTCACTTCTACACTTGTCCAAAAGATACTGTAATTTGTTCATTCGCAGATGATTGCAATAACAACCCGGTATCTATTACAAAACTCGGATTTGATGCATGTGCTAAACCAAATCAGCTTAAATATGAGTGGAAACTTGATATCACGGCAAATGGCAATTATGACTTGTCAGGATTTGGACCAACCATGAATGTAAATCTACCTCTTGGTGTACACCATGTATGGTTCAAAGTTCAGGATGGTTGCGGAAATTATGATATCTGTGAATACAACTTTACTGTTAAGGATTGTAAAAAACCTACTCCGGTATGTATCAAAGGTTTATCAACTGATATTGATTCAACTACAAAAA
>JAEUUM010000161.1 GCA_016787375.1 Saprospiraceae bacterium | reverse complement strand
GATGTAGTAATATTTTCACACAGGAATCCTGATGGGGATGCGTTGGGCTCATCTTTGGCTATGTTACATTACCTTACCTCGATGCACCATAGCGTAAAAATTATCTTTCCATCTGAATTTCCATTAAATTTTTCGTGGATGCCTGGCTGCGAAAATGTGATAATATATGATATGGATCCTCAGGCTTGTAAAGAAGCCATACATCGGGCTGGTTTGATTTTTTGTCTTGATTTTTCATCACTTGATCGAATCGATAAGATGAGTGAGTTTGTTATAGAACAAACTTGCCCAAAGATAATTATTGATCATCACCTGGATCCTGAACCCTTCGCAGATTTTATTATATCAGATACCTCAGCAAGCTCGACCTGTGAAATGATCTTTGATTTCATTTCTGAATTACATGGAAAAAATGCAATAACCAAAACAATTGCAAGTTGCATTTATACGGGAATTGTTACAGATACAGGGTCGTTTAAATATTCTACTTCCTCCTCCTTATTCAGGAAAGTCGCAGATTTGATTGACGCTGGGATTGATGATGTTTTACTTCAAAATTTAATACATAATTGCCTGCAAGAGAAATATTTGAGACTTTTAGGTTATTGTCTTTATGAGAGGATGGAGCTAATACCGGAAGTTAAAACCGGAATTATTGCCTTATCAAGAGAAGATTACATAAAGTTTGATATCCAAAGAGGCGACACTGAGGGAATAGTAAACTATTTGCTTATGCTCGAAGATGTGGACATTGCAGCTTTAATAACCGAACAACCAACAATCATTAAATTATCACTGCGTTCTAAGGGTGATATTTCTGTACAAGAAATTTGCAGAGACCATTTCAAAGGTGGTGGACACAAAAACGCCTCAGGTGGTGCTGTATATGGAACTCTGGTACAGACCGTTAAAAAATTCAAAGAAGTTATACCTAAATATTATAAACCAAATCATTTAAAAATTTCAATATGAAAAAATTCACAGTTCTCGGCTTGATTTCTATCAGTGCCTTAATAATGTCATGTAAAAATGGCAATGCCGGCTCAGGAAACAAAACTAGTTTTGGTTATGAGTACAAAATTTTATCTGCTGGAACAGGATCTAAAACCATTCAATCAGGTGATGTAGTTGATTATACAATGTACGGCTATTTGAACGATACATTAAAAGGTCAACCTTATGTAACTCAGGTTGAATTACTACCCGGCGATTCATTACAAAGAAAAAATTTACCATTCATCGATATGATGTACATGCTAAAAGAAGGGGATAGTGCACAGGTTATACAAAAACTTGATACAATTAAAACTCTTCCTCCTCAACTCAAAAATACAGATATCATTAGATATGTTGTAAAAGTTAGAAAAGTTAAAGATGCCGCCACTGCAAAAAAAGAAAAAGAAGAAGCAATGGCTGTAAGTAACGGCTTGGTAAACACCTTAAAAGAGACAATAGTTAAATACAATTCAAAACAACTTCAAAATGTCGTTACCACAGCTTCTGGATTGAAATATGTGATTCTTGAAAAAGGTGATGGGCCAGTGACAAAAGCAGGTGAACAAGTTTCAGTTCACTATATCGGAATGACTTCAGAGGCTGTTGAATTTGATCAATCTTATAAAAGAGGTCAACCAATTTCTTTTCCGGTTGGTCAAGGTGCTGTTATCAAGGGTTGGGACGAAGCATGTACTACATTGGCAAAAGGAACTAAAGCCATCGTGATAATTTCTCCGGAATTAGGTTATGGTGCAGCAGGTTCCCCTCCGGCAATTCCAGGTAACTCAACTTTGATGTTCTATATGGATATACAAAAATAATAAGTATGACCATCGAACAACTGCAAGAGGTGAAAAATAGGTTGGGCGCGCTAAAGCGATATCTTTGACGTCGAGACCCGACTCATCAAAATTGAGGAACAAGAGCAGCTATCTCTGGATCCTGACTTTTGGAACAACGCAAACAACGCTGAATCTTTGCTAAAAGAACTAAAATCCAACAAAAAGTGGGTTGAAAATTTTAACAAAATTCAATCAGAACTAGATGATCTTGAAGTCCTTTATGATTTTCAAAAGGAAGGAGAAGCAACTGAAGAACAAGTAGATGATGCTTTTCTTGAAATACTGGAGTTAATCGAGGACGTCGAATTCAGATCAACTCTGAATAAAAAGGAGGATGAGTTGAATTGTATCATCGACATCAATGCTGGAGCGGGCGGTACTGAGGCTTGTGATTGGGCAGAGATGCTCATGAGGATGTATCAAATGTGGGCTCAAAAAAATGGCTTCAAATATTCTGTAGTTTTTTTACAGGATGGAGATGTCGCAGGAATAAAATCTGTAAGTCTTGAGATAGACGGTGAGTTCGCGTTTGGAATGCTCAAAGGAGAGAATGGTGTTCACAGGTTGGTACGTGTTTCTCCTTATAATTCTCAAGGTAAAAGAATGACTTCTTTTGCTTCGGTATTTGTTCATCCCTTAGTTGATGACTCCATTGAAGTTGAAATAAACCCGGCTGATTTAGAATGGGATACTTTCAGAGCAAGTGGAGCCGGTGGACAACATGTTAACAAAACAGAATCTGCAGTTCGTGTCCGTCATTTACCTTCTGGTGTCGTGTGCGAATGTCAACAAGAGCGTTCTCAACACATGAACCGGGAAAAAGCATTACAAATGTTAAAATCTCGCTTGTATGAAATAGAACTTCAAAAGCAATTTGAAGCAAGGGATGCAATTGAAGCACAAAAAATGAAAAACGAGTGGGGGAGTCAGATACGAAGCTATGTACTCGATGACAGAAGAGTTAAAGATCATCGCACTGGTTTCCAAACCGGTAATACAGATGGCGTTCTTAACGGTGACATTGATGGATTTTTAAAAGCCTATCTGATGCATCACGAAAAATAGAGAAGTTTAAAACGGGTAATAGATCATTACCCGTTTTTTTTTTGTGCGAGTATAGTTATTAATATTCTGACACTTACTTTGTAAATTACCAACAAGTAGTATTTTTACAAATACGCTTCTATAAAAGGATAAATCATTCATAACAAATGATAATTAGCAAAAATTTTCAAAGCAAAAATTTACGATTAATTTACTTGTTAACCATGATAGCTTGTATCGGAGTTTTATTGGGCAGAGGATGGCAACATATTTTTTGGGATCCTCCTTATAGAACTTTACTCTGGGATGAGAATTTGTTTAAACCAGTTATTGAAAAAGTATTTGGAATACCATGGGAGAAATATGTCACAAGCATCCGAATAGACCATAATTTTCAAACGAGTTTCAAGATTATTGGATTTTTACTGGTATTAGGAATTTTCTTCACATTCTTTCTTAATAGGATCAAAAGAGTAGCAGAAAACTACCTTTTAATCTGTACGGGATGGCTTTTCATTTTGTCGATTATTTATTGGAAAGAGTATTTTTGGGACTTTCCTCAATTTGCTGAATTGTGCAGTCAGTGGATGGCACCGGCCATTTTTGTTGGCTTAAATAGGTCGCATGAACGCAATATTGACATGATTAAAATACTAAAAATAACGCTTGCATTAACTTTTTTTGGTCATGGTCTGTATGCATTAGGGCTTGTACCTATACCAGGCCAATGGATAGACATGGTAATAAATGCATTGAATATCTCTGAAACCAATTCAAAATATTTTTTAAAAGCCGTCGGAGTTCTCGATATTATCGCTTCTGTTCTGGTCTTTTTTCCTAAATTTAGAAAATATGGCTATTGGTACATGGCTATTTGGGGTGCATGTGCGGCTATTGGAAGATTAGTAGGAACTTATTACTCAGAAATTGGGTTTTTTAATTTTTTACACCAGCAAGCCGGAGAATGTTTATATAGAATTCCTCAATTTCTTTTGCCCATTGTAGCATTGTTAATATTGAAAGAGTTGAAAATATTTAAAGCTCAACAAGCCTCAATTTCAACACAAACAAATTTTCAGTAAAAGAAAAATGTAGTAAAAGATATTTTTTCTCTCTTTTTGAAAGGGATACTCCAATCTCCTTTGTATTTCATTAAGCTTGGATAATATTTATCTTCAATTTTCTTAGTAGAAATATCAAGTTTGATATCTAAATCATAAAAAAGAGACTGCTTTTTGACAATCATTTTTCGCTTGATTATCTGCAAATCACTTGCATCAAACCATGTCTCCATATTTTCGATTAGTACATCTTCATGCTGTATTTCAGGCTTTCGGGAAATTGAAAATTCGTAAGCTTCAATCCCTGAAAGAAAAATACGGCGTAATTTAAAATTATACTTCCACCTGTGTTGGGGTGAAAAAATCATATTTTGATCACCTATAAATGGAATAAAAGTTTTTTTTGCAGGACTAAAGACAATTCTTTTTATTTTTTGAATATAAGTATCCATGATTCCAGCAACATCTTCATCCTTTCCTGATGACACAAGTTTACAAGTTTTCCCTTGTGGCAAAAAAAGCTTATCATATATTTCAGTTGTGTAATATTTGTGCCTTCCCGATCTTTTAAAATACCCTTTACTTTGATTCTTTAGGGTATATAAAACCTCCCTGCAATATTCATCTACATGTTGAGTTGTTCTGGCACTAAAGAATTCGGTTTGTCTTGAATTTTTGTCCAAAACAGATATTTCATGAGAGGCTTTATATTCTTTACTATGTAGATTTTTAAAAGATTGATACAGACTGTTATCTTCTAAAACAAGTTTCATGAAATTATCAATATTGAATGGAGTCCCTTTTGAATAAATGGTAATCGTATCAATTTGAATGATTTCTTTCCATTCATTAATAAGCATACTATCATTTTGAGCTTTTGACTCAATGCCCAACAAACAAATTATGATTTCTATTAAAATGAAATTCAGCCGAATTCTAAAAAATGTACGCTTTTTGTTCAAATTTTAAGCTATTAAAGAATTGATGTATATTTGCAGACAAAATTAACAAAACTCTATTGAATATGAAGAATGTAGTTGTAATAGGTGCCGGCACGATGGGAAATGGGATAGCTCACGTTTTTGCTATGAATGGATTTCATACAACAATCGTAGATATTTCAGAAACAGCACTCCAAAAAGCCGTTGCCACCATCAATAAAAATCTTGACAGAATGGTGTCAAAATCTGTTTTGTCAGAACTACAAAAATCAGAAACTTTATCAAATTTACATACCAATAATTCAATTGAGAATGCTGTAATACATGCTGATTTGGTTGTTGAAGCTGCAACAGAAAACATTGATTTGAAACTAAATATTTTTAGAACACTTGACAATTTTGCACCCACAGAAGCAATTCTCGCTTCCAACACTTCTTCAATTTCAATTACAAAAATAGCCTCCGTTACAAACCGACCTGACAAAGTTATAGGCATGCACTTTATGAATCCTGTACCTGTTATGAAGTTAGTCGAGGTAATAAGAGGCTACGCTACAAGTGATACCGTAACTGAAATCATCATGAATCTATCAAAAACCTTAGGTAAGTCACCAGTTGAGGTAAATGATTATCCGGGCTTTGTAGCTAACAGAATTCTGATGCCAATGATAAATGAAGCGATTTATACGCTTTATGAAGGTGTAGCAGGAGTTGAAGAGATTGATACGGTCATGAAATTGGGCATGGCACATCCGATGGGTCCTTTGCACCTTGCAGATTTTATTGGATTAGATGTTTGTCTGGCAATTTTACAAGTTTTGCACAATGGTTTTGGAAATCCCAAATACGCCCCATGTCCTTTATTGGTAAATATGGTCACCGCCAAAAAACTTGGAGTTAAAACTGGAGAAGGATTTTACTTGTACTCTCCAGAAAGTAAAGAAATTGTTGTTTCGCCGAATTTTCGGAAACAATAATTAATTCATTCATTTTTTTTAAAAATATCTATCTCTCGTCTTTCCTTTTTGGTTGGTCGACCTGTACCTCTGTCTCTGAATTCTCCCTTTTTACCTGCAAGATACCAGCTCTCAAATTTTTGTAGTTCTTCAGCAGGAGTAAGATCT
>JAEUUM010000149.1 GCA_016787375.1 Saprospiraceae bacterium | reverse complement strand
AGGTCACCATAGGCTGGAATGATGTACCCTCACCACCCAAAACACTTGAGATCAGAACCATGGCGGGGCAGCTTATACGTTCAGATCATATTGATGGTAATGGGGGTAATGCCACCATTGATGTGTCTTATTTGCAAGGGGGTATGTATTTGCTTAACCTGCGCGGACGTGACTGGCAAAGTATGCCTGTGAAGTGGGTGAAAAAGGGTGAGTGATTAGAAAGTTAGATGGAACTTAACCTAATGTACATTTATATTAATGTCGCGCCTTTAGGACTAGACAAATCTTCCAAAATACAAAAGCCCCTTCTTTCGAAGAGGCTTTGCGGACCGGACGGGACTCGAACCCGTCCCGACCTTGGTCGGGATGACAGGGCCGCATTCTAACCAACTGGATTTATAAATTTTAAAACTATATTGTCTCTAGATTCTACTAACTCAGCCAACTTACTTCGGTTATACTTCTTAACCCTTTTCTCATATTGTAGAGCTTTACCTTTATTTTCCATTTCTTCAATATAAATAAACTTCCATGGACGTTTATGGGATGTATATGTTGATTCCCCATTATTGTGTCGCTTCAACCTCAACAATGGATCTTGGGTTACACCTTTGTAATAACTCCCATCAAATAAACTTTCAATTATATAAAAATAATGTTTCATCAACAAATATTTTACTCCTCATCCAAAGATGTCCCAATCAAAACTATATGACCTAGAGCAAACTTGAAAATATTAATAAAATCCTCATTTAAATAAGGTAAAAATCTATCAAAAACCTTAATAAATCTTCCAAAATACAAAAGCCCCTTCTTTCGAAGAGGCTTTGCGGACCGGACGGGACTCGAACCCGCGACCTCCGCCGTGACAGGGCGGCATTCTAACCAACTGAACTACCGATCCAGTTATTTTAATAACGGTCGCAAAAGTAATACGCTTTTTGATATCATGCAACACATACGATAAAAAAATAAAAAAAATATTTTTTAAGCTAATTACTCCAAAGCAATTATTTATCTTTGCCCTTACCCCTGAACTGAATCGTATTATTATTTATCAGGTTCATTCAAAAGGAAAATAAAACATACTATGGTATTTCTTGATTTTGAAAAACCACTTGAAACGCTCTTCGAACAACTGGAGAAAATCAAACAAGTGGGCGAGCAAGGTGATTTGGATGTAACTCCAATGATTAGGGAGTTAGAGAATAAGATTTCAACAACTCGAAAAGAAATATATTCAAACCTTTCAGGATGGCAAAAAGTTCAACTCTCCAGACATCCTGAAAGACCTTATACCCTTTATTATATTTCACAATTGTGTAAAAAATTCATTGAATTGCATGGTGACAGGCATTTTGGTGATGACAAAGCAATAGTTGGAGGCTTAGGCAATATCGATGGTCAAACTGTAATGATTATTGGGCATCAAAAAGGCACCAATACAAAAATGCGACAATATCGTAATTTCGGTATGGCCAACCCTGAGGGATACCGCAAGGCGTTCAGGCTTATGAAACTTGCTGAAAAATTCGGTTTTCCTGTAATTACCCTCATTGATACCCCGGGAGCATTCCCTGGTTTAGAAGCCGAAGAGAGAGGTCAAGCAGAAGCAATTGCACGAAATATTTATGAAATGATGGTATTAAAAGTACCTGTAATTTGTGTGGTAATTGGAGAAGGTGCCTCCGGTGGAGCTATCGGGATTGGTGTCGGAGATCGTGTTCTCATGCTAGAAAATACCTGGTACTCAGTTATTTCACCTGAATCATGCTCTTCGATATTGTGGCATAGCTGGGAACACAAGGAAACCGCTGCTGAAGCTTTAAAACTTACTGCAGAGAATATGTTTAGCTTTGGACTTGTTGATGGCATCATTAAAGAACCAACAGGTGGTGCTCATACTGCACCTGAAGAAATGGCAAAAATTCTTAAAAAATATCTAAAAAAGGAATTAGCCGATCTAAGTGAACTTACTCCCGAAACCAGAATAGAGCAAAGAATTAAAAAATTCAGTTCTATGGGTAAATTTGAAAAAATTTCTGCCAACAAACTTGAAAAAATCGCCATTCCCGAAAACAAGAGTTAGCTGGCAGACTAAAAATAAGTCATGCAGTTATTAAAAAAGTTTAAGTCCGCCATTCTGTATTTTAAATTAAAAACTGAAATACAAAGGCAAAAAAGGGTCTCAAAACCCAAAAACATTGAAGATTGTAAGAGTATTTTAATTTTGTTTGATGCGGATGATTCATTCAACCTGAAGCAAATATTAAAACGAGCCCAATCATTCAGAGAAAATGGTAAAAAGGTCTTACTTTGCGGATCTACAGACAAAAGTGTCCTCAACGAAATGCCTTTTACACCTCTGACAAAAAAGGACGTGAATTGGTACGGAAAACCTGCAAACAACACCTCAATTGCTCAATTGCTTGACAAAGAATGGGACTGTATATTAAGTTTATATGTTAGCCAAAATCCGACCTTAGATTACATAACAGCGAAGAGTCAAGCTTCTACTAAAGCTGGGTTCTACCATCAAAACACAGCTTTCATGGACATCATGGTTGACGTGTGTAATCAAGGTTTCCAAAAATCTTTGGATGATTTATTAATTATTTTGAAAACCATAAAATCGCGCTCATATGAGCCAGCAGTTTAGAGGCCTCGGTGTTGCATTAATAACACCATTCAAGAAAAGGGAAGTCGATTATGATGCGCTTGCAAAAGTCATATCGCATACCATTGATGGAGGAGTAGATTATGTTGTTTCGCTTGGTACAACGGGTGAGGCAATTACCTTAACTTCAAAAGAATGCAGACAAATTTTAGACTTTACCATAGAGCAGGTTAATGGTAGGGTTCCAATAGTGGCAGGTCACTTTGGTGGTAATGACACTCACGCATTGATCCAAAGAATTCAGGAATTTGACTTTTCAAACATTGATGGCATTTTGTCAAGTTCACCTTCATATAATAAACCAAGTCAGGAAGGGATTTATCAACATTATTGTGCTGTAGCGGAAGTATCTCCCAGACCGATCATCATATACAATGTGCCGGGAAGAACTGCCTCAAATGTTGAAGCAGAAACCATCCTCAGAATTGCTCACCAATGTACAAATGTTGTTGCGGTAAAAGATGCCTCTGCAAATATGGTGCAAGCCATGCAAACCATTCAAGACAAACCCAAACATTTTTCTGTGCTTTCAGGTGACGACCCAACCAGCTTCCCATTCATATCTGTGGGTGGTGAAGGTGTAATATCTGTTATAGCAAATGCTTTTCCCAAGGAATTTGCCGGTGTTGTGCACAATGCAATGAAAGGGAACACCGAGAAAGCCAGACAATATAATGAGATGTTGATTGATATTCATCAGTGGTTGTATAAAGATGGCAGCCCTTCAGGTATAAAAGCTGCCATGAATATTTTAGGTCTATGTGAGAATGAACTTAGGTTGCCACTTGTACCTTGTTCTAATGCAACAATAAGTGGACTTAAAAGTGAGATGGCAAAACTCGAAAAAAAGCTTACAGTTTTTTCTTAATTCTACCTTTCAGAATTACTGAGTTTACTATACACGAATTGTTCAAATAGTTCGTTCAATGCTTTGTTTTCAGCGTGTTTTGAAACAAAATCAGTTCCATACAGATAAGCGAAATTGGTTAACTCTTTACTCTCTAATTCTCCGATTGAAGAAACCAGCCTAAACTCTAAAGGGAGGGCAACCCCTGCTTCCGTGAAGTTCTTTTCAATATTACCCAATTCTGACTCATATTCATTACTTGAAACCAAGTCAAAAATAATATTGGTAGAAATGGTACTTTGATTTGCTACTTTAACGTACCAATAATACTTGCCACCAACATTCAGAACTTGATCAGCATTATTAAGAATAAATTCCTTCTGGTCACAAGAATGTCTGAAAACTTCCTTTCGAGAAAAAATATCTTTAATTACCAATTCATAATGGCAGGTATCGCAAGCAATATCCCATTTAAATAAAATTGAATTATTTATCAAAGGCATTTTGCCTTCGAATGGGAAAACCGGAACCGGAGTAATAATATTTCCGCGGGAAATAGCATAAATTGAATTCTGGTATCGCTCTTTTGATTCTGAACTGGGGTGAGCATTAAAAAAGTTCATAAAATATTCCGAAAGTCTGGTTATGATTGACTTTTCTACCGGCAATTTGTAAGGGAGGTCACGGACCAAATAACTACCTTGTGCAGTCAGTTCACATTCTTCTCCACTTGATTTCCTTAATTTTACCATTGAGTTTTTCCCCAAAACCAGCTGTTTGTCAGGTGTAATAACACCATAAGTCAAATTTTTGGGACTTTGCTTGGTATCCTTGGCACTCTTTATTTTGACGTCACCGCTAATTGAAACCACACCGATGTTTTGTGAAATGGCAGCGTTAAAAAAAGCTATGCAAAAAATCAAGTTTAATAATAATCTTATATTTTTCATTTTATTATTTTATTAGAATGTGTTAAATATAGCCAAAGGTTATCACCCAAACCTAATATTTAAACTCAAATAATTTAATTAGATGTATTTTCATTTGAATTGGAGCTCAATTTTAAGCGATTCCTGACTTTTGAAATCCATAAATCAACGCTGTGCTCAAGTCTTCTTTCATATATTTCAAATAACTCGAAAGATAGAATCACGGAAGTTGCTATCAGGAAAAAACTCAATTTCATATTAAGCTTAACCAACAAAACAACCGAAATAGTGAATAGTACGGAAAATTCCAGGACTTGTATCAACCTGATTAAAACTCCACCTGCGGGCTTTAACCTTGAAAGAATTCGGCTGAAAACAAGGTAGTTAAGATAGAAAATAAAAATGGCAATTAGGTACAGTACCCATTCAGGTATATCATCTATAAAATCATCATCAAAAACCATAGATAAGATATTCGCATGAATGAAAACCCCCGACATATCAGGCAAAGAACGACCTGTATATTGTTCATTCAATGGTGTAAACCAGCGGTCTTTCATTGACAATGCCTTTTCACTTTCACCAACAAACCCAATTAGAACAACCTTGTTTTTGAAGTAGTTATTTTCTTTATACAATGATGAGTCTCTCAAGAAAACATCAATATCCATCAGAGTATAATGTGTGGCCCTGCCACTATTTATTGGGAAAATCATAGAAACAGCTCCTGGCTGTACACGCCTAAAATTGATCCATTGCTTCTCAGAATTACGGGAAGTCAATCTGCTCTCGTATTCGGGGAAAGCAGTTAATGCAATTTGGGTAGAAAAAGCAGGTTCCTTTCCTTTTTCAAATTGATGATAAGGTTCATAAGCCCTGACTGAAAAATTGTCATTTGTAGCCAAATTAACATATCCTTGTTTTGTGCTTGCACTAAAAAAGGGCTTAGTTTTGGGGAAACTAAATTTATTGTCGCCATGCTTATTTTCAATAAAGATATATCCTAAAACCAAATTCTTTGATTGTTTAATCGCTGATTGTAAAAGTGTATCAGCTTTTGGACTTTGAGTTGACATGGTATCAAACAATATGTCAATTCCCATTGCCCTGACTTTATAGGCATTCAATAATGTAATTGTTTTTGCCAGATTTGCCCGGTTTGTTATTCCGGAATTTAACACTACGATATTTGTATCAAATAATTCGATTTTATTATGGTCTCTGAATTTTGAAAAGGCAATATCCATAACATCATGCTGCTTGATTGCTTCACTGAACGGATCAATAAAAATTTGATTTACCGGTAAATGGTGTAACACAAACAGAATAAATGTTGAAAACAAAGCAAAACAAAGTGCTTGAAAGTTTAATCTGATATAATGCCTAAAATTCATGTGCAGATTTGAAAAAAGGATTAATTTGTATTCCTGTACGAATATATGAAAAGAAAAATTGATTTTAGCTTTTTCTTGCGATTAAAACAACTTTCAATTTCACTACCAATATCCCAAATCCGGGAAAGTTCAAAATAAGTCTATTTTTCTCCAAACTCTATTTGTTTCAAATTATGAATTAAATAAATCAATTCTTTGACAACAATCATCATATACTATTATTAGATTCGGTTAAATTTAAGGAAATTTGTATCCGTTATCATTAACTTATAAAAATGGAAAGTAAAGTAGTCGTCGGAAAAGCAACTCCGAGAGGAAAGTTCCCGCACGTTAAGATTGCGGGTGACTTTATTTTTGTGTCCGGAACAAGTTCGAGAAAGCCAGACAATTCGTTTGAAGGTGTCGAAGTTGACCAAATGGGAACCACAAATTTGGATATTCGAAAACAAACACGGGCAGTAATAGAAAATATACAAGATATCCTGAAAAGTGTAGGCGCTGAGCTTTCTGACATTGTTGATGTCACTAGTTTTTTGGTTAACATGAACGATTTTGGCGGATATAATGAAGTATATGCTCAATATTTTGATTACGATGGCCCAACCCGAACCACTGTTGCTGTTCACCAGTTGCCACACCCACATTTGTTAATTGAGATAAAAGTAACTGCTTACAAACCTAAAAAATAAAAACATGTCTGAAAATCAAAATAAATATGGTTCTGTTCATTACACTGACTACCTCCAACTAAAAAAAATACTCGATGCTCAACACATGCGCAGTGTTGAACTAGCTGAGCCGGCCCATGATGAGATGCTTTTCATTATTATCCATCAGGTTTATGAACTATGGTTTAAAGAAATAATCCACGACCTCTCAAGTGTTATGGATATGTTTAAAGACAACAATGTTGACGAAAAAAACATTGGCACTGCCGTTCACAGACTTAATCGAATTTCTGAAATACTCAAATTGTTGGTTCAGCAAATTAGTGTACTCGAAACCCTTACACCACTGGATTTTCTTGATTTCAGGAATTACCTGTTTCCGGCGAGTGGTTTCCAAAGTTTTCAGTTCAGAAAAGTAGAAGTTTGTCTGGGATTGAAATCTCAAACCAGACAAACGTATAACAACTCACCTTATGCAAGTGTATTTTCTGAAGATCAACGCACCGAACTCCAATTACTTGAAGCGGGGGACTCGATGTTGCAATTAATTGAAAAATGGCTTGAGCGCACTCCTTTCCTTCAATGGAAAGAGTTTAAATTTCTTGAAACATATAAAGTTGCAGTAGATAATATGCTTAAAAAGGAGCAACTTGCCATACGCGAAACTCCTTTTCTGAACGATGCTGAAAAAGAGCTTAGACTTAAAATGCTTGGTGATACAGACACTTATTTTGCATCTGTACTGGATGAGGAAAAACACAACGAATTATTAAAGGCAGGTACCATAAAATTATCTTACAAAGCAACTTTAGGGGCATTATTTATAAACCTTTACCGCGATGAGCCCATCCTTCAACTTCCTTTTCAGTTGTTGAGCAAATTAATTGATATTGACGAGTTGTTAACCACTTGGCGATACAGGCACGCACAGATGGTATTGAGAATGATTGGAAGGAAAATTGGAACCGGTGGATCCTCAGGTTTTGATTATCTGCTAAACACTGCCATCAAACATCAGATATTTATTGATATGCACAACATTTCTACCCTGATGATTCCAAGATCAGAGTTACCGGAATTACCTCCACAATTAAAAAAACAACTAAGCTTTTATTATTCCAAAATAGACTAAAATAATGGAGTTTCTTAAAAATTATATAAACGGAGAACTGGTTGCACCAAGCTCAGGCAGGTATATCGATAATTATGAACCAGCAACCGGTAAAGTATATTCTCAAATACCAGATTCAGATGAAGTTGATGTCCAATCAGCGGTGGAATCAGCTAAAAACGCCTTTGAATCCTGGAAAAATTTATCCAACGAACAAAGGCATGATCATTTAATTAATGTTTCAAGGCTAATAGAACAAAGAATAGATGAATTTGCACTTGCCGAATCAAAAGACAATGGAAAACCATTCAAATTAGCTCAGAGGGTTGATATTCCTAGGGCAGTCAGCAATTTCAAATTCTACGCCACTGCCATTATGAATTGGGGATCTGAGTCTCACAATATGTCAGGCAAGGCAATCAATTATACTCTGCGACAGCCACTTGGCCCGGTAGGTTGTATATCACCCTGGAATCTTCCACTTTACCTCTTTAGCTGGAAAATAGCCCCGGCTCTGGCAACGGGCAACACAGTAATTGCGAAACCTTCAGAGATTACTCCCTACACAGCTTACTTACTTTCAAAGGTTTGTATGGAAGCTGGGTTACCGGCGGGTGTTTTGAATATTGTTCACGGACTGGGTACAAAAGCTGGTGAAGCCATCATTCAGAATAATCAGATCAAGGCAATTTCATTTACAGGTGGGACAAAAACAGGTGCACATATTGCATCCGTGGTGGCACCAAAATTTAAAAAGTTATCTCTTGAGTTAGGGGGAAAAAATCCAAACATCATTTTTGCAGATTGCAATTACGAATTGATGTTAAAAACAACAGTCAACTCCTCATTCTCAAATCAAGGTCAGATTTGTTTGTGTGGTAGCAGAATTTTCGTTGAATCCAGCATTTATGAAAAATTTAAAAAAGACTTTGTTGCTGCGGTTAGTAAAATGGCAATAGGTGACCCAAATGAACCTAAAACACAAATAGGTGCAGTAGTCTCAAAGCCACACATGGAGAAAATTTTGTCATACATTGAATTGGCAAAAACGGAAGGAGGGAAGGTTTTGACAGGAGGAGAAAGATTTTTCCCACAAGATCGTTGTGCGGAAGGGTATTTCATCAAACCAACTATCATCGAAGGACTTGACTATATGTGCCGAACCAATCAGGAAGAAATTTTTGGGCCGGTTGTTACAATTACCCCATTCCATTCAGAAGACGAAGTCCTGAAAATGGCAAACAGTACTGAATACGGTTTGGCTTGTAGCATCTGGACAGAAAACATAACCAGAGCGCACAAAATGGCAGAAAATATTGAATCCGGTATTGTTTGGATTAATTGTTGGTTATTGAGGGATCTCAGGACACCATTCGGTGGCGTGAAAAACTCCGGAGTTGGACGTGAAGGTGGGTCAGAAGCGCTTGACTTTTTTACAGAACCAAAAAACGTTTGTATACAATATGGCTGATTCGCCTTATTTACTTAAGTTCTGGAATAGCATATGTTTATCAAAATTTTTACTTCAAGCTAAATGTTTGTTGTGCAAATAATATGGTGAAGATCAGTGACCTAATTTTAGGGAACTTATATCTGAATCAATCAATGCGAAATATCAATTATGAATTTTGATACAATTTTGACAACATTCTTCATTTTACCAAATCTTTAAAAATTCAAAGCCTAACAGCTTTTTGATCTTTTCATTTGAAACGATTTTGCCCTTGGTTTCGTCATTTGCGAATATAGGAATTGGCACCCCAGCTTTTTCACAGATTTTTGTGTAGTAATCTGATCTTGAAGGGTGATCATCTGAGCAAATGTTAAAAACACCCGATGGGTGATTTTTCTCAATGAAATGCAAAATAATTTTTAGCACATCATCTTTAAAGACTAGATTGACAGCTGCTTTTGGTTTTGGTACATTGGTTTTGCCTGAAAGAAAATTTGAAGGGTTCCGCTGAGCTGTGACATTCCCCTCCCAGACTTTTGGGCCAATTAAGCCGGCGAGCCTTAGCACATATTTGTGGTTAAGCTTACAATCTATTACGCACTTTTCAGCTGCTAACAAATCATTATCTGGGAAATAACCCAACCATAAATTTGCATCTTCTTTTGCAACTCCAGAATCCGGATAAACACTTGTCGAACTAGAAAAAACAATCTTTGGAACACCAAAATCCTCGGCTTGTTTAATAATGTCTCGCACCGAATTCACATACTTCAAAACCTTACCCGGAGGCAGAAGAATAACAATTGTGTTTGTATCTTCAAAAAATAACCTTGGGATACTTCCTCTTTCATTTAAATCAAGAAAAATTGGCTCACCACCTTGAGCAAAAATCTTTGACTGGGTCAAAGTGTTGCGATAACTTGCATTTACTGAAAAACCTGCCTGGACCAACAATCCTACTAAATCAAGTCCTAACCAACCTGCACCTATTATAGATACTCGTTTCATTATTTGTAGATGTACTCATAACAACCAATATCCGGATTTGTTGGGTCTCGTTCCTCATTCAGAATGTCCTTTTGTATGGTTGATATAGGAATACCTTTTTGCTCAGCTATGGAAAGCGTATCGAGTTGATAATCTTGTTTATTGATATTCTTGAATAGTTTGTCATTCGATTTTGCATTGATACATGAAATGCAGGTATTACTCAAAAAGTCAGGATATTGTCCCTGGTTCAAAATGTCCTTGACCTTAACGATATTATTTTTCATATTGAGTTTAAAATCTTGGGCATTACTGTTACGATTAAAAAGGGAAAGTTCATCGTTTTGTGAGCCCATGATGATACAATTTCTAACATCT
>JAEUUM010000137.1 GCA_016787375.1 Saprospiraceae bacterium | reverse complement strand
ATGTCAACAATATGAGCCCAACGGTTCTGACGGGTACCTTAAGAACGGAAAAAGACGCAACTTTTAAACAGATGGTTTCGATTGATAATCCTGCATTAGGCTCAAGTAGTTTTAATACGGGTGCTCTTGTGGTAGCGGGAGGAGTTGGAATTGGTCAAAACTTAAATGTTGCAGGCAATTCGACATTTGGCGGAAATGCCAATTTTTTGGGAATCGTTAATTTTTCAAATACGACACAATCAACCGCTAACAATAATGGTGCAGTTATCATAGGTGGTGGACTTGGGTTGGCAAAAAACCTCAACATGGGTGGTGATCTTAACATCAACACCAATAAATTTAATGTGGCTTCTGCTACCGGTAATACCTTAATTGGAGGAACACTCGGTGTAACCGGTGCGACTAATTTAAGTAATACATTGACTGTGGCAGGCACAACAGTGGTTAATAATACTTCAGCATTGAATGGTCAAGTCACCATTAATGCAAACGTTGGCGGTGGAGATAATAGCTATAACGCCTACCCCCTTAGAGTGCAGGGCAGTGACCAGGGAATTGCAATTAAATTAAATGCATCTACACCTGACAATTCAAATAATTTTATAACTTTTTTTAATGGATCCGGAGCTGCAGTAGGGCGAATTGAAGGTGAAACGACTGCCGAACACACTAGTCAGCCTCAATTTATCTTCGATGAATCTATTCTCATTGCAACTGAAGTTGCAGCAGGTGTCAATGTAGGTTTAGCCGCTATTCCGATTGTTGTTGGTGGACTTATTGCTTCAACAGGTCCTTGCGGAGCATGCTTGGCTATGGCAGCAGCTGACCTCGCTCTTGCTACAGCGAATTTAATTGCATTTCATGTTTTTGAACTGATGGATATTGGTGTCACTTACGAATCAGGCTCTGCTGATTATGCAGAATGGCTTGAACGCGTGGTTCCGGAAGAACAAGTTAATGCTGGTGATATTGTAGGAGTATATGGAGGAAAAATCTCAAAATACACTGGAAATGCCAAGCAATTTATGGTTATTTCTACAAAACCTGCAATGCTTGGCAATATGCCGGCAAAGGGCAGCGAAAATTTGTACAGCAAGGTTGCATTCATGGGACAAGTTCCTGTGAAAGTTAGAGGAAATGTATATGTAGGTGACTATATTCTTCCTTCAGGATTAAATGATGGGGTTGGTATGGCTGTTTCTCCTGACAAAATAACCGCAGACCAATACCGTCAAATTGTTGGTATCTCCTGGTCGGGATCAATATTAGGAGGGATTAATCTTGTAAATATGGCAATTGGACTAAATGGCAATAATCTGGCAGATCTAGCTTTTAAGCAAGAAAAAAAGATTTCCGAGTTAGACAAAAAGCTCGCTGCACTTGAGGATCGTTTTCTTGCTTTCGAAAAAGGACCTTCTTATATCAATGATAAAGATCAACCTAAAATATTGGCACCAAAAGCTAATATTCCATCGGACAAAGCAAATACAAGAGACGGTGACGGTGAGTATGTTATGCCATCAGAACTTGATGAAACTGTCATGAAAGAGGCAATAACTTATCTTAAAAATCAATTTGAAGGCCAAAAGATTAGTTTGAAAAACAATCCAGGTCTATTGAAATTGTTGACAGATGCAACGTTCCAGGCTGAAGTCATCAAAAAGACGCAAGATAATTATAAGATTACTTATCAATCTTATATGGATATTCAAAGTAAAAAGTAAACTTAAAAATTATCTGAATACTTTGAAGTGAATTTATATAATAATTTAACCTGTTAAACCAAAGTCCCATAATTCTATGGGACTTTGGCTTTTAGCACAAACTTCGTTTACCTGATTTGATAATAATCTCAGGCAATGTCTCTTGAGAAATGATAAGTTTAAACAGCCTCGTTACTAACGAATAAAATTTATTCTGCTTTGATATTCTTTTGTAATATTGTGAACATCTTTATTTCACTTAATAATATTGAAAAAATTTCTCGATAATTCTGGTTTAAAAATCCAAACGATTAGGGTAATTGTTTGTTTTCTTCTATGTTTTATTCGAAT
>JAEUUM010000104.1 GCA_016787375.1 Saprospiraceae bacterium | reverse complement strand
GTTTGTCCTAAAAATCCAAATTTCTGGTTATTCTTCCTCAGAATTTGATTTGACCATACATAAAGTCCAAAATGCAATGATTTGTATTTTGGACTTTGTTTTTGAAGAAATATGAATATTGTGAGCTTTAAGGTTTAAAGAATTTGTGATTTAATAAACTTGGGCCGGGCATATAATTTGTACATTTGTTTCCAACATGAAAAATGAATATGAATATTTTCGATCAATCCTCTAGAATCCTGATTTCATGTCAAAAATTTCTGGGAGATATTTTAGCAAATGAGGTGAGACAAATGGGATATGATGTCAAACTTCAAACTCCTTCTGTGGTTGAAATTAATGGCAATATGGATGATTGTATCCGCCTGAACCTTAATTTGAGAACAGCGAGTCAAGTGTTGTTTTTCATCCGTTCGTTTCATGCAGAAAACGCTGAGGAGCTCTACTTAAGATCAAAACAAATTCCCTGGGAAGAAATATTATTGCCTGAAGTTTATTTTTCGATAACAGGATTTGTGAACAACGCCACTATTAACAACAGTATGTTTGCAAATGTTAAGCTCAAGGATGCCATTGTTGATCGTTTAAGAGATGTTTTTAATACCAGGCCCTCAACCGGAAATAATTTAGACGCAGCAGCAATTCACCTTCATTGGAATCAAAGTTTTGTTGAGATTTTTGTCAATACTTCCGGTGACAGTCTTGCCAGACATGGCTACAGAAAAATTCCAGGCACCGCTCCAATGCAAGAGGCACTTGCGGCAGCCGTAATTCTCTCAACTAAATGGGACAAAAAAACTCCATTCATAAACCCAATGTGCGGATCCGGTACACTTGGGATCGAAGCTGCTCTGATAGCAAGCAATCGCCCTCCCGGTTTGTTTAGAGAAAACTATGCATTTATGCATTTGAAAAATTACTCAAAAGAGAAATATCTTGAAGAGAAAACAACCATGGAGGCAAATGTTACAGATGATAATATTCCCCCCATCGTTTGTTCGGATATCAGTTCGAATGCTGTTCACATTTCAAAATTAAATGCCAAAGCAGCTGGAGTGTATAGGTTTATAAAATTTGAATTATGTGATTTTAGAGACACCACCGTTCCAGATGGGGAAAGTGGAGTAGTTTTATTAAACCCGGAATATGGAGAAAGATTGGGAGAGGAATCAGAACTGGAAGAAGTATATGTGAATATTGGAGATTTCTTTAAGAAGAATTGTAGCGGTTATACAGGATATGTTTTTTCAGGAAATTTGGATTTAGCCAAAAGAGTCGGATTAAAACCCAAAAGGAAAATTCCATTCTACTCTGCCAAAATCGAATGCAGGTTGATGGAATATGAACTGTACCGTGGAACCAGGAGAATTTTATCAGAATTTGGCGAAGATTAATTTTTGAGATATATAAAAGTTAATCGGAACAGTATTGTTTACCAGGCTGACAATTACCTATAAAAAAGTAAGTTTTATCTAATTTGAATTAGATATCTTTATTTTTTACAACAAAAAAAGAGTGATCAACTGATCACTCTTTTTCTCTTTATAGTTTCTAACAGGTTTTATTACTTTTTGGACGATGACTTTTTCAGTTTTGTTGGTGCGGTTTTTTTAGGATTGCAGCACTCTTTTGTACATCCAGGTTTACAAGCTTCTTTCTTAGGTTTACAGCATTCCTTTGTACAACCTGGTTTACAAGCTTCCTTTTTAGGTTGGCAACATTCTTTTGTGCATCCAGGTTTGCAAGCCTCTTTTTTAGGTTCACAACAACCAGGTGTACACAAAGGAGTTTTTGAATTTGTCCCATTGAAATAAGATTGAATTACCTTCCAATCCCAGTCCGCAATGCTTCTTCCCATTTTCAAACCCTCAATATTGTCATTCTGTACATGGTATCCTCCTAATACACGACTTATACCTGCCATTTCAGCTGTGGCGGAAAAAGTTGGTAGAGGCAATGAGACAGGGTCTCCGGGTGTTTCAGTAATGATTCCACATATTCTGTTTTCAGTTGCTCCAAAATAATCACTGCCAGTGAACAACTCCAGCATCTTAGCACAAGCACCACTTACTGTGCTATGTCCTGAGACATAGGCAGGAAAAGGAGGTGAAACAAAGTTTGCAGGCGAATATGGATGCCATTTTTCGGCAGGAATGGTTTGGGTACCTTTGTCTGGTCCTCCCCAGCCTTGAATCATTTTTCCCTTGTAAAGCTCTCGTACCTGGGTCCAGGGTCTTGCAGTGTCATAAAATCTCTTTGTGTCCCAGCAAGCAATAAATGCATCCATGGCGGTCACACCCACTGCAAAAAACAATTTTACATCTTTGTCTAAATCGTTTTTATCTCTCACAGAAACCATTTGTGCAAATCTCAACCAGTGTCCTGCCTGTCCTGTTGATCGAGGACCGTCACGCATAAATTCAATTGTTGACTTGCGAGTGTGGTCAAGATTCGCATTGAAATCCATTACTTGATCTATCTCCTTTTTTAATTGTTCAGATCCAAACTTTGGATAAGCCGGTGCTCTGAATTGAGATGATTTTTCTAATCCAAAAGGTTTTACTCTATACCAATGTGGAGTTAAGAAGTCAACAAAAAATGTTTTTCCGTCTTTATCAACAAAAGGAAGAGGGTGCCATCTATCCGGATCAATAACATGGTCCCAAGTATTTACCGGTTTGTAAAAAGTATAATCGCTATACGCTCCATTAGTGGAACCTATTTCATTTCCCAGTTGATTTGAACCATCATTATGACGATATTCAATCATCGCTTTTGCCACAAGATTCCCGATTCCTTCAGGGGTAGTTGGGTCCAGTGTTGTGCTGTTGATTTTGAGTCCTCTTTTCAGCATTTGTTGACAGATATATGCAGAATCTCTGATGTGGAGATCCATGATTATGCCGAAAACAGCATAGCTAATGGCTATTTCTTTGTTTTTTTGGGTATGTTCCTCCTTTGGTCTGCGAAGCGATGCTCCAAACAGCGTTCCGACTGCTTTTTCATCATACGCGGCCCAGGCTTCAAACATAGTGTTTGTGATAATTCCCAAAGAACGTGACTGAATGGTTGGTCTTGCTCCATCGCGATCTACATCATTTGCTGTAACTTCCAATGCAATGTCGAGCCAATCGTAGGCTACCGATTTGTTTGAATTGGCAGTGTTGTTGGTTTGTGATTTCACTCCAAAAAATGGTATTGAAATTAGGAGTGAGATAAAAATTCTTTTCATAGAGATTATTTGTTGTGACATTTCATTCAAATGCCGTTGATTTAAAATTACGGTTTCTTGTTTTTACGGTATATATGACTATTTTTTTAAATATAAAATCATGCCAAATTGTTAAAAAGACCAGGTTCATGATCAAGTTTGATACATTAAATGATTATTTTTATGCTGTCAGTTATAAAATAAAGTGCCAAGGCACAAAGCTTTGTAAGGTTAACGGATTTGGGGATTTAGGGTTACTGATTGACCTGATAAAATACAACAGGAGTTGAAACATTCAATTGTTTTATAATTTTAGTTGATAAAAACTATAAAACAAAACAGTTTGATGGTAAGCTTTTAAGGGTCTATAACAATATTTCAAACCAATGATTTGATTGGTGATTGGACTTTGGAATTTTTTTATTAGCCTGTACTTAAATTTCAGAATCCAGGTTTAATAAAGTATTTTTAACAATTCCATTCATTTTAAGCTAATTGAACGTGGTTCATTTTAGCATTTTTAAATAGCTTGAGGCCTATAATTCCTGTTGCGAAACATTATTTCACCACAGTTTATTACTTTTGAATTTTTAGAACCAAATGGATTAAAAGCAGATGAATAAAGATTACGAAGCGGAAAATGGTATGACGTTTAATTTTCTTGCTAAAATAAGTTTAACGTTATTGGCTGTTTTATTGATTGGGGCAGCTTTTTTTTATAAGCTAAGAATGGTTTTTATAGATGGACCTTTTATGATTTTTCAAATAATAAAAAATGACAGTCCGGATATCATGGTAGAGCGCTATGGCTCAATTGTGACGCAAATTTTTCCATTTATCGGACAAAAACTTGCTTTTTCATTGGACCATATCATGTTATTGTATTCTGTTTCTTTTAATCTTTTTTACCTCTTAGTTGGGTTCATTATTTATAAGTTGAAGCAGTACATTTGGGTTATTATTCTTGCTTTTTATCAAATTGGATTTGCTACTGATTC
>JAEUUM010000065.1 GCA_016787375.1 Saprospiraceae bacterium | reverse complement strand
GCTCGAATTCAGGAAGGTATTTTAGTACATACACCTGAAGAAGCATACAACGCAGCCATCGAAATGAAGGAAAAATATAATTCCGGTTGGTGCGTAGTAAAAGCGCAAGTTCATGCTGGTGGTAGAGGAAAAGGTGGAGGTGTCAAACTGGCAAAAAGCCCGGATGAAGCAAAATCATTGGCTCAAAATATCATTGGAATGCATCTGGTAACACCTCAGACTTCCGCTGAAGGGAAACTGGTTAGAAAAGTTCTCATAGCACAGGATGTTTATTATCCTGGCCCATCTGAAAATAAGGAATTATACATCAGTATTTTGACTGATCGCGCAAAAAAGTGCAATGTTATTATATATTCAACTGAGGGAGGTATGGATATCGAAGCAGTTGCTGAAAAAACCCCACACCTTGTTCACAAAGAATTTGTTGATCCGGCACAAGGATTACGTCCATTTCAGCTCAACAAAATAGCTTTTAACTTAGGTTTGAGCGGAACTGCATTCAAGGAAATGAAAAATTTTGTACAGAGTATTTATAATGCCTTTGTATCTTCTGACGCAACTTTGATTGAAATCAATCCTTGTTTAAAATCCTCTGATGACCTGATTATAGCTGCCGATACAAAAGTCAGCCTTGATGATAATGGTTTGTTCCGCCATCCAGAATTGGAAGCTATGCGAGACAATGATGAGGAAGATGCAACAGAGGTGGAAGCCAGACAGTTCGATTTAAATTACGTTAAGCTTGATGGTAATGTAGGTTGTATGGTGAATGGAGCAGGTCTTGCCATGGCAACGATGGATATCATAAAGCTCTCAGGAGGAGAACCTGCAAACTTTCTCGATGTTGGAGGAACTGCAGACGCTAACAGGGTGGAGAAGGCGTTTAGAATTATATTGAAAGATCCTAATGTAAAGGCAATTCTAATAAATATATTTGGTGGTATTGTCAGATGTGACAGAGTCGCTCAAGGTGTAGTCGATGCCTATAAATCCATTGGAGATATTGCGATTCCAATCATTGTTAGACTTCAGGGTACCAATGCCGGTGAAGCCAAAAAGATAATTGATGAATCAGGTCTTAAAGTTCATTCAGCTATACAACTCAAAGAAGCTGCAGAACTAATTGCAAAGGTTCTAAAGTAATCAGTTGTTACTCAATTATTTGAATTTCAGCCCTTCGATTTGCAAGGTGTTGTAATTCGGTGCAGTTGGTGCTTTCAGGACACGGGTTCACAGGATTTGATTCTCCCATTCCAAATGGAACTATTCTTGGGGTATCTATTCCTCTTGTGCTTAAGTATTTTGCCATTTTTTCAGCAATATCAAGAGTGAGACGTTGGTTATATGCATTGTCACCGCGGCTATCAGTGTATACCCTTATTGATATTTTTAAGGCTGGATTTGCTTTTAATAAAAGCAATAAAATGTCAAGTTCTTTTTTACATTCATCACTAAATATATAGGTGTCATAATTGAACTTATAGTTGCTAAGCGCAATTGTTTGCCCTCTTTCAAATTCAATATTCTGGGATCCAAGGAAAAATGTTTTTAATTCCTGAGAATTTTTGAGTTCTTTCGAATTTTTATCAATTATGGGTGTTTTAGAAATTGTATTGTATTGAACAGGCTCATCTATAAATATGTCAAAATTACTGGATTTGAATGTTTTGGACTTGAATCGTTCATTTTTTTGTGGAATACTAAGTTCAAAGCTCAAATTTCCACCACTTGGATGTCCACATTTAATTGTGTAGCTGTGACCATATTCACCATAAAACGCAAAATGACCTTTAGCATCTATTGTTAAATTATTGTTCTCACCATTTGTGAGATCATGAAAACTTAAGGTTAACTGTGATAAATCAACTGAAACCTTTTTTATTGAGATTTCCCCACCCAAGTACAATGATTTTTTCGGAGTCAAATTGAGAACGACTTCGTTGTTTTGAACAAGTTCTCTCCAATTTATTGTGAAAAACTCATCTTTGTAAGCTTGATCTTTTAAAACAATAAAGTAATCGAAGTTTTCCTTGACATTTAATCTGATTTTACCCTCAATTGCTTCAAATTCAACAAGAGACTTATTATTGGTTTGTGGCGAAAAGGAGTTGTCTTTAAAGGTTAAGCCCTCATGAAGCTTAAGTATTGGTTTTTCAAATATTTGCAAAGAGCTTGTCGCAATAAATTTGTTGTTTTCAGAATTTTGAAACCTGAGTGTTGCTCTGTTGTCAGAATGTGCACGGTAAGCTAACCGATTTTTGATGGATTCAATATTGGTGTCGGAATATGACAAACTCTGTGCTTTAAATTGCAGACCATAAGTGAGAATAAAAAGTATTGTTATGATTGCTCGCA
>JAEUUM010000058.1 GCA_016787375.1 Saprospiraceae bacterium | reverse complement strand
TTTTCAGGAAGGACCTGATTGGGAAACATTATCAAAAAGCAACCTAACTCAACCGGTTCTTATTATTCAACCGGATGATATCCTGTCTATTACCGTACATAGTTTTGATATGGCATCAGCGGCTCCTTATAATATTAGCTTCAATTCGGCTGCTGCTCAAGGTGCAGTTGCAAGTATATCAACACCCGGAGGTTATTTGGTAGATGCAGAAGGCTATATTGATTTTCCGGTATTGGGTCGAATTCAAATCGGAGGCATGACCATTTCAGAAGCCAAAAATAAAGTACAACAACTGGTAAGCCAGCAATTGGTTGATCCGGTGGTTATGGTGAGGTTCATGAATTTCAGAATCACTGTTATCGGTGAAGTGGCACATCCTGCTACCTATACCATTCCTGACCAAAAGATCAATCTGCTCGAAGCAATCGGTCTGGCAGGTGACCTGACCACTTATGGCAAAAGAGACAACATTTTGGTCATAAGAGAAGTTAATGGCAAACGTGAATTTGGGAGGATAAACCTTAAGGACAAAGATGTCTTCAATTCACCATATTTTTATCTGGCACAAAATGATGTAATTTACGTAGAACCTATTAAACAAAAAGCCAATACCATCGCTGACCAGAGCACGAAGATATTACCCTGGTTAACTGTGGCCGTAACCATGTTAACCTTATTAGTCACTATATTCTAAAGTTCAACCGATTTGGAAATCCCTCAACTACTAAATAAACCGAAAGACCATCAGGAAAATGAACTGCAGACGCTGCTGTTTAAATATCTGAGGTATTGGCCATTCATTTTGCTTTGCCTTATTCTGGCCGGTGCAGGTGCCTGGACCTACCTCCGATACAAAGTACCAATGTACGAGGTGAAATCTACCGTACTCATAAAGGATGATAAAAAGGGAGCTAGTACAAACCTTTCTGAAGAAACTGTATTTTCAGATCTGGCATTGCTTTCATCCAACAAAAACATCGAAAACGAAATCCAGATTTTAAAATCCAGGATGCTGATGGAAGAAGTGGTAAATAAACTTGGATTAAATTTCACCTATTACACCATTGGAAGAATCAAAACCAGTGAAGCTTATAAAAGTAGTCCGATTTTACTTACAGCCGATAGTCTCACAAAGGAATCTTATGGAGTTTCGTTTGAGGTGAAACCAATTGGTGGCAATAAATACAACCTAAACCTCGGCGGAAATACAGAAATACATGAATTTGGGCAGGCTCTGAAATTTCCTTGGGGAATTATCACCTTGACTTTTATTGGTGTAAATGATAATCCTGAGTATTCTTATAAAATTGCCATCTCAAACCCACAGGATGTTGCAGCAGGATATGCTTCTGCATTAAAGGTAGGGACCATCGTAAGCCAATCTACTGTTCTTGAGTTAAGCATGATAGATGAGAGCCCTGAGAAAGCAATAGATATCTTAACCAAGTTGGTAGAACTCTACAACAATGCAGCCATCAACGACAAGAATAAAGTTGCAACCAAAACCCTTGATTTTCTTGATTCACGAATCAACCTCCTGACAAAAGAACTCAATGAAGTAGAAAAGGGAATTCAAAATTACAGAACCACCAACGAAGTGTTTGACCTGACCGATGAATCTGAACGAATTCTGGATCAGGTTACTGAATATGATAAGCAACTTTCAGAATTTGATATTCAGTTGAGTATACTGGGTTCCATCAAAGATTATCTGAAAAAAGATTCAAATTCATTTGAATTTGTCCCGTCAAACCTTGCCATCAACAACCTGACATTGGGTGGGTTACTTCAGAAATTCAATGAATTGTTGGCAGAGAGAGAACGAACAATCAAATCACAAAAAGGCAACAACCCTGCTTTGGTGACTCTGGAAAACCAACTTCGCAACTTGCGCTCAAACATCATCCAAAACATCGACAACATACAACGCGATCTGAATATTTCACGCAATAAGATAAAATCTAAAAATTCCTTCCTTGAAGCCAGGGTAAAAGCCATGCCACGCAAAGAGAAAGAAATGCTGGAGATAAACAGACAGCGAAACATCAAAGAGACACTTTATCTTTATTTGCTTCAAAAAAGAGAAGAAACCGCCTTGTCACTGGCTGTTGCCGTTTCAAATTCGCGATTGGTAGATCCGGCTAGAGCAAAAAGAAACCCTGTTTCGCCGAACAGAAGGCAGACCTATTTAATTTTTATGTTTCTAGGATTGGCAGTACCGCTTGGTATAATCACCCTCATCGAAGCTTTGAAAAATAAAATCGAAAATCTGAAAGATCTTCAAAGCATTACCAATACGCCGATTGTTGGATCTATTCCAATCAAAAAGGCGGGTGAGCAGATAGTTGTCAAAGCCAATAGCCGGTCGGGAATTGCTGAAGCATTCAGGTTGGTGCGTACCAATCTCAACTACCTTACAGCCGGCAGCAACAATCAGGTTATCATGTTTACTTCGAGTATGAGTGGCGAAGGAAAGAGTTTCATTACCCTTAATATGGGTATGGCATTTGCCATTGCTGGTAAAAAGACCATTGTAATTGAGCTTGACCTTCGTAAACCAAAACTGATCAGATACCTTCAGCCGGAGACCCCCGAAAAAGGCCTCACTCAATATCTGGTAGGACAGACCAACATCGGTGAACTTATTCAAAAATATAAAGGCCAGGAAAACCTGTATTACATTAATTGTGGCCCATTGCCACCGAATCCGGCAGAACTGCTTACCAACGACCGGATTGGAGAATTGATAAATGAACTTAGAAAGCAATTTGACTATGTACTGATTGATACGCCACCTGTGGGGCTGGTGACTGATGCATTTTTGCTTGCACCACTGGTTGACAGTACCTTGTTTGTGGTCAGATATAAAGTAACTTCAAAATTCCAGGTAAAGCTTCTTGAAGAATATTACCAGCAAAATAAATTTAAACACTTAGGCCTGGTATTCAATGGCGTAAATCCGAAAGTCGGGTACGGTTATGGATACGGTTACGGATACGGATATGGATACGGATACGGCTATGGTTACTACAACGATGATGAAGCGCCAAAATGGAAAACCTGGGTGAAGAGATTGAGAAGGAAGATTGGAGTTTAGGTGTGAATTATCTGATCCGGGATCAGTGCTGTAATCTGGACATATTTTATTGATGTAGTTGAACTTTCATTGCACAGCTCGGTAAAACTGAATCACTTTTTTACAATTAACTCTTAACCAGGGTAAATGGCCCTTCATTTCAACAGTAAACTCAGATTAGACAAACAGCAAAAAATGGCACTGGAAATTGCCCTTGAGCATTTGGAAACAGAGATCTATCTGTTTGGTTCCAGAACCAATCCCGACTCCAAAGGAGGGGATGTTGACGTTTTTGTTCTGAATGATGGAAACCAGGAAGAGAACTACATCCTTCAAAAGAAAATTATCCGGAAATATCAGCAAATATGCGACGAAAGAATTGATGTGATAGTTTTGCCTCCCGTACATTCAATGGAATATGCTCAAAAAGTATTTTTTGAATCAACAGAAAAAGTATGTCTCACAAGCTAACAGAACTTAAATCCCTTACACAAGCTAAACTTGAAAAATCAATTACACTTTTTACTTCAAGTGTAGATGGACTTGACCCTTATGATAGTGCGTATAATTACTCAAGTCAGGAACTTATGCCCTATGATGCCTTAACCAGCAGATTTATGCGTGTTTATGAAATGGCAATCAAATTTTTTAAAGTTTTAGACTTAATGGAAAGCTTGCACCCTTCTGAATCACTTCGGGATTTAATACACAACACAAGCAAACTCGGATTTATCCAATCAGAAGAAGTGTGGTTCGAAATGAGAATTGTCAGAAACCAAATAACACATGATTATCTGCCTGTTGAATTTAAAATAATGTTTGACTTTATTACGAATGAATTTCTAAATGAAATTATGTTCTTGCAAAGAAAAATTAAAACTTGATATGTAGTGCACCTCTTGTCCCCAAGCTGGTTTAAGTCTTCCGACTTTAACCAAATATCACCCGGTCTTCAGACCGAAATCTTGGTAACATGACTATGTACCTGACTACTGAGTTAGTAGTTGAACTCCCGGCGCCTCACTGCTGACGCGAAGGTCAGCATTTAACAACCCAACCCCTATCCAACAGAGAATGTTGGAGAGGGGCTACTCAGAGTTGGTATAATTTCTCCTTTAGAGTTACTCACAAAATAGGACTGGAAGTTAAGTTTATTTTGGAAACAAAGAATAATGATCAAGCTTTGAAGAATAAGCACCCCAAGCTTTCTCAACACCTTTTTTGGGATATCGATACCGACCAATTAGATTGGGAAAAAAATGCCGGTTTTTTGATAGGACGTACCCTGGATTACGGTTTAAAATCCGACTGGAAAGCAATAATGGAATTTTATGGTAAGGAAAAAGTAAAAGAAGAATTGGTACAACTGAGAACATTAAATGCCACTTCAATATCATACGCATGTATCTTATTCGACCTTCAACCACAAGATTTTAGATGTTACAGACTCATACAGTCCAACCCGAATTATTGGAACTCTTAAATCTAATTATGGAAGATAAAAACTTCCATAATTTTAACCTAGTTGGTGGAACAGCCCTTGCTCTACAATTAGGTCATCGACAATCTGTTGACATTGATTTATTTGGGGAGCAGGTATTGGATGAAATGTCAATATCCTATTTCATGAAAACACTGGGGGATTCGAATTTGATAAGCAAGAGTACAAACATTTTAATTTATATTGTCAATGGTATCAAGGTTGATATTGTAAATTATAATTACAAATTACTGAAAGAGCCGGTTATTGAAGATAACATCAGAATGGCATCAAAACCTGATATTGCAGCCATGAAATTGAACGCCATTGCGGGACGGGGCACAAAGAAAGATTTTATTGATTTGTTCTTTTTGCTAAAAGAATTTTCATTGACTGAATGCATAGAATTTTATGCTACAAAATATCAGAACAATTCACTATTTATGGTTGAGAAAAGTCTGACTTATTTTGAAGATGCTGAAAAAGAAGTCATGCCAAAAATGTATATTGATATTGATTGGGCGCATATAAAATCATTTATAACTCATGAAATTTCTAAATATTCAAAAACATAATTAAATGGTTTTTTACCAAACTCATTTAAATCTTCTGACTTAAACCAAATATCACCCGGTCTTCATACCGAAACAATGGATTAAGTCTTCTGACCAGCTTGCTAAAACCTCGGAGAAAACTATGGAAGAAACTGTAGAGAAAACTGTGGGGCAAAATCGCGGTACTGAAGAGTATTCACAGAATTTTCATTTTAAAATACTTAAATAACAAAGCAAAGGACCGGCCTTTTTGGTTTTAGTAAAATGACAAGGAAAAACCGTTAAAAAAAGACCCCTGTTTGAGCGTAGCGAGTTTGGGGATTTTTAGGTTTGTTTGAAGGCATTTTACGTTAAAAAACCAAAACAGCCTTGATTTTTTGGTTCTTTTGTATCAAGACAAAAGAAGATCTGCAATTGTCCGAACTGTTGCAGGCCCTCTGACTAAAACCTGATATCCTTTGGAACACCAACCAGCAAAGGATGAACAACGAAAAACAAATGAAACTCGATAAAACCATATTTAAAAAGCAAAGCCATCAGAAAGCTTCCAACCACCAGCAGCATTACAACAAAATGTCTGAGTCAGAAAGGGCAGAAGCATGGTGGATGTTGATGCGCATGGCTTATGGGTATGTGGACAAGCCCTGGCCAAGAATGGAAAAAAGGCTGTTCAAGAAAGGAAAACAAGCCTCGTGATGAATATTTTTCATAAGGATTTTGCTGACTTTATCAATGCTTTTGAAAACGATCAAGTTCAATATATTTTGGTCGGTGGTTTGGCAGTTGTGTTGCATGGATACAACAGGACAACGGGTGATATGGATTTATTAGTGAATCCTACCGAGGACAATTATTATAAAATGCAAAACGCATTTCAGGAATTTGGTTTACCAAAAACAGCAATTCACTTAAATGAATTCCTTAATCCAAATGAGATAGATGTTTTCACATTCGGTCGGCCTCCCCTTGCCATTGATGTCATGACCAAAATGCAAGGTGTAACATTTGAAGAGGCTTATGCAAAATCTTTAGAGATGGAAGTAGAAAGCTTAAAAGTGAGAATACCCAAGCTGGTTTAAGTCTTCTGACTTAAACCCAATATCTTCCGGTCTTCAGACCGAAAACTTGGTAAAATTAAAGTGATTTTATAAATTGCCAACAGCCAACAACCATAAATACCGACAAACCAGTCAAACCTGACATACCGGTCATACCAGTTAAAACAAACTGACCAACACATGAAACAAGAACAACTAATAATTGAAGCAGGAAGAACCGAAAAACACTATTGGGCTGACCTCTGGCGTTATCGTGAACTATTCTACATCCTGAGTTGGAGAGATATCAAGGTGAGATACAAGCAAACTGTAGTTGGCGCATTGTGGAGCATTATCCGACCCTTATTGACTATGGTCATATTTACATTGGTATTCAGCAAAATCGCAAAACTACCCAGTGAAGGAGCAGCACCGTATGCCATAATGGTCTATGCTGCTATGTTACCCTGGCAATTCTTTAGCAATGCACTCAGTGAAGCGAGCGGCAGTCTGGTCGGCAACGCCAATCTTATCAGTAAAGTGTATTTTCCGAGGCTGATCATTCCAACAGCAGCGGTTATAACCAGCTTCATTGATTTTCTTATATCATTTGTAATACTTGCCGGTTTGATGATCTATTATCAATATGCACCAAGCCTTAATATTCTGATGTTACCGGTCTTTTTACTTATAGCCTTTCTGGCCAGTATG
>JAEUUM010000052.1 GCA_016787375.1 Saprospiraceae bacterium | reverse complement strand
AATGTCAATATCAACGATCGGCGCCGGATAATCTTTGCTTATATAAACACCACAAAACTGCTGATCAAATAATGACATTTTGTGTGGTTCATGAATAAATTGGACGGGCACATTTTGGAGCTGTGGTAACCATGTTTTTATGAATATTCCTTCCGGATCATGGTCCTGAGATTGCTTGACCGGGTTATAAATTCTGATGGTATTTATGCCTGTAGTGCCTGCCTGCATCTGAAACTGAGGATAATGAATGCCCGGCTCGTAGTCTAAAAATAATTGCGCAAGGTGATAGGTAGCAGCGCGCCAGTCTTGATACAAATGATGACAAAAAAAAGAAACAAGCATGGCCCTCATTCTGAAATTTAACCAACCGGTCTTCTGCAAACATACCATACATGCATCGACTAATGGAAATCCGGTCTGAGCATTTTTCCATGCAGCGATGTGATTTTCATTTCTCTGGTGTTCGAGCATTTCATACCCCGCATTGATGCATTGAAGCTCATAGCTGCACTCTACCTCAAACTTTTGAATGAAGTGGCAATGCCATTTTAAGCGGGTTAGTGAGTTTTTAAGTGCCCCACTGTGATTTGAATTTTTCAGGGAGTTATAAATAAACTGATATGCTTGTCTTATGCTGATATTTCCCCAACTCAGATAGGGTGAAATTCGAATACAGCTTTTTCTGCTTTCAGTCGGTTTGCTAATGTGTCTGCTGTAATTTTTTCCTCTGTCATGAACAAAGCTAGTAAGGTATTTGATGGCAAAATCTTCACCCGGTGGTTGAAAATCCGACGGATAATTCTCCAATTTCCTTAACAATTCATTGCGGAGTGGAAATTCATTTTTAAACGGGGGAAAGTTATTGAATGAAAATTCATTTTGGATAATAAGGCTGTGCAAGCTCATGTACCATTTTTTATCCCAATCTTTTCGGTTTTTTAATCCACGTATAATACCGTCACGTTGAAATTGCCTCCATTCGATATTATTGTCTGCACAAAATGACGAAACTGCTTTATCCCTGTTATAAGTAATTTGAATGCCACTTTCCTGATAGCTGAAAATATGTCGGACTTCAAATTGGTCAAGAATACTGCTAAACACTTCAACTGCCTCTGCGTGGTAAATCTGCACTTGTCTGTTAAAAGGCCGTAGTTTCTGATTGAGGTTTAAGAGTGAATGATACTGAAATTGTAAATGCCTTAAACTGGTGTCCGGATAAGAAATAATCGAAGGTTCAAAGATGTAAATGATTAAATAGGGCAGTCCGGCTTGCTCTGCTTCATGTAGCGGCAAATGGTCTTGAGAGCGAATGTCCCTTTTAAGCCAAACTATATTTATCTTTTCGATATTTTGTTGTGTGAAATTTGTCTTTGAAGATTGCATTTGAATCGTGAAATATTTTCATTTCTCTTTTGCAAATGTTTTTGACTTACCCCTTCATTTACCCTTTTGCGCCAAAGGTTGAAGCTGGTTCGTTTTAATTCATTTCTCATTAAAGCAATCACATCTTTTTCGGCCAAACAAAACTGAAATAAAATGGCTTCAAATGGAGTTCGATCTTCCCAGGCCATTTCAATTATTCTGTCAATTTCTATTTGCGTCAATGTGATTTTGTCTTGCATAAGAGTAATAAAAATTTTTCGAGATTATAACTCTTAAAATTGCTTTAGGTTTAGCAATTATGTGGTTTTGCGGATATCGTTTTTCTTGTAATCAAAATACTTCGTCTTTTTCTTCGAGTTTAGCTAGTTATTTTATCATAATTTCAGCCATTTTCGATAATTCTCGCTCCAGCCGATCAAAATTTTCTTCGTTTTTGTCCACTACAAATGGTTTTAGCTTTGCACATTCCTCTACTGAGTTGAAAAGCATTTTGAAAACGAGTTTGGTTTCGTTTGCTGAAATATCTTCAAATGTTGCCATTACCTGAAAAATAGGTTTTGAAAACCGCTGCCACGCAATGAGTGATGGCTCTTCAATTTTTATAAATTCGCATTCATTGGTATAATGGCCTTTTTCGGGTCCGTGCATGATGAACGACCATTTTCCTCCAACCCGGAAATCAAACTCATTGAAGGTATTAGTAAATCCCTCAGGTCCCCACCATTCTTTTAGATGATTTGGGTCAGACCAGGCATGAAATAACAGGTGTTTGTTGTAATTAAAAATTCTTGTACTCACTATTTCGCTCTCAGGCGTGGTATTCAAAATTGTATTCTTCATCACTTAGCAAGCTACATTTTTTAGGATTTTGATTAAGAGTTCTGCATCAAGGATTGCATTTCTTGCCAATGATAAGTTTTAACTTTTACTGACAGATCTCGGGAGGCCTTGATCATTGCCTTTGCAACATCCATTCCTTCAATTCCTCTGTATTTGTTGCTTTTTCCAATAAATATCGGACTTATAATTCTGAATATGTTAATAAATAGTTTTTCTAAAGGTCGATTTTCCTTTCTGTTTCCCAAAAGCATCGAAGGTTGAAATATATGTGTATGTTC
>JAEUUM010000050.1 GCA_016787375.1 Saprospiraceae bacterium | reverse complement strand
GTTATTATTCCTTGTGTCCACTTTTTCGGGGAAGTCTATTATTCCTAACTTTAAGAAATTAGTGTTGCATATTCATGCACCATATTCATGAAAATTGACTATTTTGTCATATTTTGTAACTTTTCAGGCTCATAATTTGTTAGGAATTGTTAGTTCAGAGTAAATTAAAATTATCCGCAAAGTGAAGGGCTTTATCAACAAAAAGTTGACGATAAACTTTCTAAGAATCAAGTCCAATATAACCGAATATAAAGAAGCAAGTGACCCGCCAATGAATGTTTTACAGTTTATAGTTTCTGTTTTAGATAAAAATGTAATTAAGTTTTTCGAAGCTAAACACTACGGAACAGGAGTAAACACAGTAAATGAACCGTTTTTGGAGAAAGTCCGTTTATGGAAGAATCAGACGAATTATAAAATAACTTCTATACGAAAAATCAGAGACAACACTTATGCCAATAGATGGCTGAAAGGAGCGTTATAAATATAATGAGAATTTAATAAAAGATACGATGAAAGTATTAATTGATATACCTGATAATGAGGCAACTTTTGCAATGAAAGTTTTAAAGAGCCTTTCTTTCGTAAAAAAGGTTAAACCTATGAGTGCAGCCAAGGTTGAACTTTGGGAGGATTTAAAAGAAGCCGCCGAAGTGGTGCGTCTGCACAAAAAAGGTAAAATTAAACTAAACACGGCTAAAGAGCTTCTTAATGAGTTATAATATTATCCCGACCCATCGCTTTGAGAAAGAACTCAAACGACTAGCCAGGAGATTTCCTTCACTCAAAAATGAATTTGCTGAATTTATTGAAGAGATTGCCCAAAAACCTGAAAGTGGTACTTTTATTGGCAACAACTGCTATAAAATTCGTTTGGCTATTGGTAGTAAAGGAAAGGGAAAAAGTGGTGGTGCAAGAGTTATCACTTATTTGTATATAGTAACCGAAACGGTTTATCTCCTTACCATTTACGACAAAGGTGAAAAAGAAGACCTAAAACCTAACGAGCTTAAAGATATTGTGGATAGTTTGGAATTGGATTAAAAAAGGCCATGCATTGCTGTTGGTCTTGTAATTGTTCCTGTTTACTTATTGTGTAATAGAGTTCCCCAAGAAAGTGGACCCAAGGCATTGGAAAAGCTCGACATTGAACGATTCCACAGTTCCGAATTTTCACGATTTGACGATTCGGCAGTTCAACAGCTCTGCAATTCCACGATTCAGCAATTGCCATACAATTTTTGCCAATATCCGACAAAACTTCATTTTCCCCTTGACAACTACCCTAAAAATCACTATATTACGGCAAGTTTACTATTTCCAATCTTAAAAACTGTATATCATGAAAACAAAACAGAATTACCTAAAAGAATCCAAATTATTACAGAATTTAATTTCCTCTCTGCGGGGGGGTAGTATATAATTTGGTTATTGTGGTGTTTCTGTTAATAATCAACCAAAAACTTTTGGCTCAATGCGAAATACCAGGAGTAAATATAACTTATACATTCAACGGTAATAGGATTGGTTGTGAAAGTGGAGAAATTGAAGTTTGTTTAATTATAGTAGGAAGTGGAAATGGCTATCCATTCTACTTTTCCATACCCAATAGTTTATCGAACGCAAGCTATACTGAGGTAGATGACTTTAATAATTCAGGATGTGATTCTGGGTCATTTTGTTCAAATTTTGTAGAGCCAGTCTCTGACGGTTACACAGAAGTTTGTTTCAAGATTGAATTAGAAGATTTATCTAAGCAAACAGAAGTACCAATAAAATATTTTTATTCTACTGCTGTTCAACAGGGAATTAGTTGTTCAGGACCACCCATCATAATCCCGGCAATACAAACAATCACCGGAACAACTTTATTGACTGACGTAAATCAAAACATAGGTGACCTTTTGCTCCCTTCCAATTTATCTGCTACTCAACCACAATGGGTTAGAATAACCGGCAATTGAATAATTGACGAAGATTATACTTTTGGAACATTCAGTAATTTGCAAAATTCAAACATTATTATGGGTGATGACGCCAGAATTACCGTTAATAATGGAGTTACTTTTAACCTAAGATCGGCTTATATACACGGTTGTGAAAAATTATGGGATAGAATTGATGTCACACTAGGAGGTCAAATTAATATGCAACGAAATCTAATTGAGGATAGCAGAAATGGCATTCAGCTTGACAATTCTGAAGTTGGAGATCAAGTTATTGTTAATAATAATTTTAAGAATAATGCAAAAGGGGTTGTTATACCATCAAAATCTACTCCACGAATTGTTAAAAATGTAATATTAGGGAACGAGTTTGTCCAAAAGTCGCAGTTGTTAGAAACAGTAAATGCAACTATTGGAATAGAAGTAAATGATATGAGTAATTCTTTGATTCAAGCCACTATATTGGTAGCACCGGCGTTTGCAGCGTTAAATAAATTTCAAAATAATACAAATGGCATCCAAGCAAACAAATTAGGTTTATTATTATTTCAAAATTCAAATTTGTTTTTTGGCAATTACATTGCCAACAGGGGTTTCATGTCTAATATATTAGTAGCAGCAAGCGGCAATACAAAACTGTGGTCATCGCATAATACATATGTATTCAAGTGGATAACAGGAAACTTAACCGTACGAAATGTTGAATCTACCTTGCTTAGAGGATTTGGAATTGAAAATGATGATCTCGACCAAAATTTTATCGAGTACAAATCTACTGTTTCTGACAATACTCTAATTGAACAAAATTATGTGGGATTCAATCATAATGGTATAAATTTGTTTCTTAATCCCAAAAACACACTTAGCATTAAAAATCACGAAACCATTTCAGGTCCCAATGCCTCCATGCTATATAAAAGAGATAATATGGCTGGCACTTCTTTGTTAATCAATAATAGTATACCTTCCCTACATCCAAGTTGGTTGATTCGGAATAACACTTTTGATTCATATCCTTCGAATAATCCTTTAAATTTTACTGATCCGGTAGTGCGATTTAGTAGCGTCAGTGATGTTGATTTTTTGAGTAACCGCATTATTGGTCAAGGGTATAATAATGCAATAAGAGCAACGGGTGGATTTAGGAATACTATGAATTGTAATGATATTTCTTTTGTTAACAATGGTATTTACCTTGAAGCCATTCCGCATTCTTCTGTACAATGCAATGACGCAGTTGTACACGGTATTGGATTGAATATTTTGGGTGATTGTGATAAATCATATATAAAGAGCAATGCATTGCAGTCAGGCAGTACTGACTTGGTATATGGTGCATCTAACTTTCAATACGCCATTACCGGCCCTCAACCGGCAGATTTTAATTATTTGCATGGCAATGTTTTTACGGGTACATTAAGTTCAGGGTATGGTGCCATTGATTATAATTCCAAAGATAAGGATTCTGAATATTCAAAATTTTTAGCAAATCCCAACATTACCGGACATTTTCCAAGTTTTAGTTCCAATTATAATGGATGGTTTACCCCATCCAATTTAACAACCTTCAATTGCAAAGATCCGAATTTTGCTTTTGAATGCAGCGATGCAAGCTTAACCAATGATGATATTAATCTATCAGCTTATCATGATTTGCTTGATTCATTGGATTTTTCTGCGGACGGAAGATGGAATATTGAGCGCAGGATGTATGATTGGTATAGGTCGAATGGTGTAAATAATTCTACCTCAGCATTTGTTGGAAGTCAATCAAGCGACCCCATGCGTTATTATTATGATTTAGACAGTTTGATTAATAGCGTAACCGGATTATACCAAACTCAAATGGAAAATTTTGGTGGAACACTCGATTCAATGGCTACACTAATCGATACAAGTTCATGTGTTGATGTTCAAAATGCAATTTTGTTTTATAGCCCATCCGCTAGATTCTTAGCACTTAAATCCATTATTGATTCTTTAAGTACCATGCGTTTTAATCTTCAATCAAACAGACAAGACTCAATTGATGCAATGATACCTGGATTATTGTCGTATAATTATAATATTGCCACAACATTATTGCCACAGACAAACCAGAAATATTTCAATCGAATCTACCTGAATTATATCAAAAACGACAGCATTACTACATTAGATTCTACTTATTTGTCATCTATAGCTTTGCAATGCCCGATAACCGGAGGCAGAGCAGTATATCAAGCACAATCGCTTCTTGGTGGTCTGTATGATTTACATTTTACAAATGAGTGTACTCTTTATGAAAGAGAAAGTAAACCAAATGCTGAAAAGCCAGCAGCTAGTTCAATAGATCATTATACCTTGTATAACTTCCTTGGTATGCCAATAAGACAACTTTCTAATTTAGACGTTAAAACAGAAAAAGAAAAATTGATGTTGGATCATTCACTGATACCAGGAATATACATTCTGATTGGTTATTCCAAGACAAGTATTGTTTCAACTGAAAAGATATTTGTTAGATGAAAAAACAAATAATTTTTTTAATCGGGTGGCTAATTCTTTCAGTCACCTCATTTAGTATTGGGCAAAGAATCAATAAAGCCATATTAAGCGGTAGTGACCTTGGGTATTCTCAAATAATGGATTTTAGAGATAACCCACCAGGCATTAAAACATTTACATCTCCTTTTCCTTTTGATGAGAACCCATTTTATATTACAGATGATCAGGATTCATTATGGATGTATGGTAATGGATGTACCTTTGCTGATCCGAATGGAAAGATACTTTTTACGAAAGATTCTTTTGATTTAGGATTTAATAATGACTATTGCTACTTTGGTTTAGTAACAAACCAGGGCATGATTCTCCTCCCAAAACCTGAAGGAGGCGTGAACATCATTTATAAAAATGTAATTAGAGAGATTGTACCCAATGTTGAAGTAAATTATTTCTCAACAAAGCAAAATGTAATAAGTGTAAATAATGAGTATGAGGCGTCAAAAATTCATGAAAAAAGTGATACATTTTTAACCGGCTATTTATCAGCATGTAAAAACAAATCTGGTGGCTGGTGGGTGTTGGATCAA
>JAEUUM010000044.1 GCA_016787375.1 Saprospiraceae bacterium | reverse complement strand
TAGGGTGGGATGCTTTTTTATAATCCGCAGAGTACCTACTAATTTCTTCAAAAGAGCCAACTGCTTCCTCGATATCAGAACAATTAGTGATATCAAGCAGGTATTTTTTATCATCTTCAGAAAGCTTCCCCAGCTTAAAATTTTTGATTAAATCTTGGATTGAACTCTTCATTTTATTTCATCTTGTATAGAGACACTCAAATTCACTAATACCCCTATTCAATTTTAATATTTAACGTTTATAATATTCAATTGTGTGCCGTAAGGTTTTCAAAGCTTTGGTCATTTGGTTTTCAACAGTTTTAATTGATAGTCCCAAATGGTCTGCGATCTTTTTATTTGTATAGTCCTCGAATCTGCTTAATACAAAAATTAATTTGCGTTGCGCAGGCATAGAGTCAATACATTTATGGATGGTTTCTTCAAGATCATGAAATGACTCATCTACAAATGGATCAAAAGATTCTGTACTGTGTACATCATCAGCATCATCATGAAAAATTGAATTTTTTATTGATCGAAGATGGTTGAGAGTTTTGTTTACAGCCATCTTTCTTAGGTAAGCTTCGATATTGGAGTTTATTAGTAATTGTTCACGTTTAGTCCAAAGATCAATAAAAACTTCTTGTGCAATATCTTCAGCTGTTGTATGATTATTGATCATTCTGTGAATTGTGTGGTAAACGGATGTGTAATAAACAGTAAATATTTCTTTCATTGCAGATTGATCCCCTTCCCGCAACTTACCAAACAAAATTTCACTGATTGTTAAAACCATATCAACAGAATAATCTGCAAATATAGAATAACTATTGGTGTGATGATAAATTAATAAAACTGGAAAAAAGGCTTTAAAAAATTAAAATTATTTTTTAAACCTCTTTTTTGAATAAAGAAAAGCATTATATTTGCACTTCGTTTTTAAATGGTGATTATAGCTCAGTTGGTTAGAGCGTCGGTTTGTGGTACCGAAGGTCGCCGGTTCGACCCCGGTTAGTCACCCTTCACTAAAAGATTACCTCCCACGAGGTAATCTTTTTTTATTTGGATTTCTCCCAAAATTTAAGATTGAACTTTTTATTTGGTTGTTTGATTAACACATACCTGATTGACACTGCTGATCCTCCGGTAAATGATCCTTTGTGATCTCCCCATACCGCCAAACCAGGTGAAAAGTCCCAAGAAATATTGTATCGTCCAATTGTTAGTTCAGCACCAATCATGGTTTGGATACCACCTGTTCGAATGTTATCCTTAAATTCTGCATTTTGGTTCTTCCATGATTGGTACAGACCGCCACCAGCATAAATATTGATTCTATCTGAAATTATTTTTTGATGTTGTTTGAGAACAAACGTAAAAGAATTCAACTTTTCTCCCAAACCGGGATGTAAAATAAACTCAGCTGAAGTGTGGTTGACTATTTTGCCTTGTAAACTCAAACCATAATTATCACCAATTCTAAGACCGGCTGCGAGTTTGTAATGCTGGGCCATCAATTGGTCAGTTGTCAAAAAAAGGCAAATTATTGCCAAAACTTTTATATTTTTCATACCAGATTAACGATTATTGATATCCAAACATTTTGCAAGAAATCTTAAATTAATGTTATTGAAATGTTCAAATTTGTTATTCTTTTGGGTACTTGCTTTTCTCAAAAACTATTTGGCAATTGCAACAGGAGAACAACTTTTCAATATTATCTGGTAAAATTTCTCATTTTGTCATCCATTTGGCGCATTTTTAACCAAAATATTAAAATCTTGAACCAATTTTTTCACAGAATTACAAATTTCATCAGTTACTTTTTCAAGGCCGAAACAATTTATGGTATTGACTCTCCGGTCTTGTATGAATTTTTTAAGACTGTTTTGGATGACAGACGAGTTTTTTATGCTTTTTCAGATATTGATCATTTGAGGAATGAGTTGAAAAAAAATACAACTCGAATAAAAAAAACAGATTTTGGAACAGGCATCAATCATTCTGTGACAACTGTCTCAGATGTTGTAAAGACTTCTTCAATTACAAAATTTAAAGGCGAATTGTTGTTTAGACTCGTAAATTGGTTTAAACCCAACAATATTATAGAACTTGGAACCAACCTGGGATTATCAGCTGCATATATGGCAAGTGCTTGCAGAGACACAACATTAATTTCCATTGAAGGGGATAAATCTCTGGCATACCTGGCTTCCAATAATATTAAACAACTTGAACTTTCTAATGTAAATATTGTCTTAGGCACTTTTGAAAAAGAGCTTTCACAGATACTTTTGAACCAACCCGGAACAGAATTATTTTATATTGATGGCAATCATAATAAAAACTCTACAATAGAATACACCAAGAAAATAATTCAAAACTGCAAAAATAAATACCTGCTTATTTTCGATGATATTTATTGGTCAAAAGATATGTCAGATGCCTGGTTGGAGATTCAAGAGTTTAAGGAGTTTAACTTTGTTATTGATTTGTATTTTTGGGGACTGGCAGGAAAATTGCCAACCTTAAAAGCTCCGATCAGAAAGGTTTTGATCCCAACTCGATACAAATTCTGGAAAGCCGGTTTCTTCAGATAAAATGAATGTCTGTTACTTAAAACCAATACCTTTTTTCTCAAAAATATCTGTAACTCCGAGCATTTGCAATTCCTGAACATCTGCAAGCGAAATGTGATTGCTGTCCATTTCTTTCAAGTCATCCTTTGCGTGGTTTGCAAGTCTCAAATTTTGAATCTTTATTAATTCTTGAATCATTTGCCTGATTGTTCTTGCGTTTCCAAAGTATTTGTCCCTGTAAAGGTGCATTTTTTGAATTTTTTCAAACAGAAGACTTGAAGCTTCGTCAGAAATTGAATAATTGCCGGCTGACAACATCGACAGACCTATTTCTTG
>JAEUUM010000018.1 GCA_016787375.1 Saprospiraceae bacterium | reverse complement strand
GTATTTACTTTCATCACCCTTCCCACAATTAGTTGTATTGACTTCTTTTCCATCCCATAATAGATGCAAGCCTTAGCCGCTTCGGTTGCATATCCTTGATTCCAATATTTTTTATGAAATCTGAATCCGAGATCAACCTCTTCAGATTGTTCTTTGTATCTGAGCCCACACCAACCGAGAAACGCTTCATCAGATTTTCTTATTACTGACCATCGGCCAATTCCGTATTTGATATATTGGTCATAACTTGCTAAAAAACGTTCTGCTTCCTGAATGCTGTTAAATGGTTCATCGCCAGTGTATTTAATAACCTCTTGGTCAAGATTTAGCAAATAGATATTCTCAGCATCTCCTGATTGAAATTCCCTTAATACTAAGTTATCTGTTTCTGCTATCATCAATATTGTCCTTGATTATTCCTTTATATTCGTAATTTGCTCAACAGGTTTATTTGTAATTTATCGTTTGATCCTTGACACTTTTGTCGTTCAGCCACATGTGAATACGGCCTGTTTGAATTAATTAAAATCAAATAATTTCGTTTCTTGGTTTAACCATATGTTGTTCTCAAAATTATTGAATTAAATGACTTTTTTTGTTTTCATTCCTTTTTGTGGTTTTTCCTCTTTAAGCAGTTTTTATCTCGTTTAGGAATATGCTTCCTCTAAGTTAATGTATCTTTAATTTTTGTATTGGGTTTTGTATTGGGTTATTAAAAATATGTTCATGTCTAAGTTAAGAATGTTATCTGTCTGGGCAAAGATGAATCCAGTAAAAGCTAGATACATAATTGGGTTTTGCCACGCGTTATTTTTTGTTTTAGGGATCATTGTTGGAGGGTTGCTTTTTGGTCATAACGTGAAAATTAATTTAACATTTTTTGCGGTGGCTATATTTATATTTCTGGGTGCTTATTTCTTTTATCCTAATAAAAAAGCCAAAAAGCTTTCTGTTGGATATTCTTATTCAAGACAAAAAACATTTGATTTCACACTAGTCATTTCCTCTTGGCTTTTAATCATAATTGCTGCTAATAACTTTTCATTTTATTTGTGCCCCAATAATGCGGGCCATTATGCTCAACTTACTGCCGTTCATTTAAATGTTGGAAGTGAAAATTCATTTGTTAATACAAGCCCGAAAAAGAACTTCAGACAATCTATCCAATCTACCATTAACAAAATAAAGGATATCTTATTACTTCAAAAAGAGAAAACACAATCACAAGACCGAGTAGGTCAAGGCATTTTAATTTTTTTGGTTGTAATATTGGGTTTGCTTTTAGGCACTCTTGTTGCCAGTTTATCTTGTAAACTTTCTTGTTCTGGCAAAGCAAGTGCTGCCGGGTTGGTTTTAATACTTGGTTTTGGTGGAATAATTGTTGGCGGTATATATGCCATTCGGGCGATATTAAATCGGGTTTAATTGTTTTTTTAGATTCCTTTTTTAGTTTTTATTAGCTGTTTAAATATCAAGATGTATGATTTTTTATGTCAACCCTAAAATCAAATGAAAAAATATCCTGCTAAGCTCCTTCTCTTTGGCGAATACTCTGTAATAGCAGGTTCCGAGGCCCTTGCGATACCGATAAATAATTTTGGTGCTTATTGGCATTTTGATGATGCCCCAAATGAATCTAATCAACAACTCAAATTGTTTTTAGGCCACTTAAGCAATTCTGAAGTTTCACATTTACTTGATCTTGACAGATTTAATGCTGATCTCTTAATGGGCATTTCCCTTGTTTCAAATATTCCCCAAGGTTATGGTCTTGGAAGCTCTGGTTCAGTATGTGCTGCCATTCTTGATCGTTTTCATACTCCTGAAGTGTCTGCGATGTCAATTCAGGAATTGAATTCCATCTTTATAAAGATGGAAAGTCACTTTCATGGCACAAGTTCAGGACTTGATCCTTTGGTTTCCTATCTAAAAAAACCGGTTTTAATTAAACCCAATCAAACACTCACCCTACTTGACGATTTTGCTGGTTTTCATCCTATGGTTGATGTTTATCTATATGATTTCGGTACTGCCAGAAAAACAGAAACACTTGTCGCTAAGTTCAAAAACAAAATGAATACTCAAGATTATTCAGATTCACTGAATAATGAATTGGTGCCAATGGTTAAAAGTTTAATTGCTTCCTGGACGAGTAAGGGTTCATTTTCTTTTGAATTAATTCATCAGATTTCTTCGTGGCAATTAAAAAATATGTCGGAGTTTATTCCAGATTCAGTTTTCTCTTTTTGGCAGGAATATGCTAAATCAAATGATTTTCAGTTCAAACTTTGTGGTGCCGGGGGTGGTGGGTATTTTCTTTTATTCGCAAAAAAAAATACTACCCTGCCTGATAGTCTTAGCTCTAAAGTTATAAAAATCAATCAATAAGTTTTCTTTGCTTCATTTCTACCTTACAACTTGTATTGATCCGGTTAGTTTTAGTCTTTCATTTTCTAATTTGAAATAATACATACCTGCCGGTAAATTTGATACATCTATGGTTTGTGATTCATCAATATTGGTTGAATAAACGATTCTTCCTTGGTTATCAAACATTTTACACTTTAACTTTGATAAATCAACCTCTTTCGGATTCTCAAACGATAGTTGGATTCTGTGTTTAACCGGATTAGGAGAATAATTAAGAATTACCCCGTAAGATTCATCTGTAGATGTTTTATCGTAATAATATGGTGGTGTTATCGTTTCGAATCCGTTTTCATAATGAACATAAGTAGTATAAAAACCATTCGCAGGCGGAACGATTGTTTGATTGGTTGCTCCTCCTACAAGCTGATTATCCAAGTACCATTGATATGCATCACTTTTAACAATTTGTTGTAGCCCTAAAAGTGACGGTTGGACAAGATAAATGTTTGGCAAGCTGGTGCTATCAAGCAAAACATTAAATGTGATTTCCTGTGAACAGCCATCCATATTTGTCACTGTTACCGAATACTTCCCTCCTATTGGTGTTGAAAAATCTGGTCCCAGATTACCGTTGCTCCATACAATCTGATAATTGCCTGGAATACTGGTTTTTGCATCTTCTCCTGCCTTGATGTTTATATCCAATAAAATAATTTCCGGTTTTGGATTAACTGTTACTTTAACCGTATCTGTGGCCTTACAACCGTTCATACCGATAACTTCAACAACAAATGTTGTATTACTTGAAACGTTAGCAATCGGGTTGATCAAATTAGCATTGTTTAGTAAATTTGATGGAGACCATAAATAGGTGACTCCGCCGGAACCCTCTAATTGTATTGTATTCCCCAGACAAACAGATGTATCAACACCTGCATATGCATCAGGCAAAGAATTTACCATGACATTTACTGTATCAACTCCTTGGTTACCGTTTACGTCTGTTACATTCAACACATAGAACGTTGATTGTTTTGGAGACACTGAAATTTGCTGTTGTGTGCCAATAAACGCGCCTGATTCATCATACCAATCATATTTTATGCCGCCTGAACCAAATAATATCGTCTGATCACCTTCGCAAATTGCAATATCTTTTCCGGCATTGGCTTTGACCGGTATTTTTTTACCAGCCAACACTATTTGTGCAGAGGATTTTACTACCGACAAATTCAAAATTTGTAAATCGCCTGGTTGCCCTCCATTTACTGCTGTGCCTGTTGCGGCATTATATCCCCAAATATTACTATTAAACTCATAAACCTGTCTACCAAATAACTTAGCCGATGTTGATTCAATACCTGAATTTAAAAATGTCAGTTCTGAAAGTCCAGAGAAGTTTTGATTGGTTCCCCAATTTTCCAGCACCCAATAATGTGATGATATTGATCCAGATGTAACCGGTTTACCAAATGGTGTGGTAAATAATCTTGAAACCACAAGTTCTCCATTTGGCAAATTGGTCCCTCCAGATGTCGAGAATTTAAGTTTTACTCCTGATTTAGGAAAATCTGTTGTTCCGGTAGTGGTAACTGAAACCCTGTCAGAAACGCCTGTAGCAACGACAGCATTTGACACAACCAGCTGACCTGAACCATTTAATCCATGACTTTGAGCAATTTTATCATAAACCAAATCCGGTACGCTTTCATTAAACTGATAGTATAAAACCAGCCCATCATCAGGTTGTTTGTTGATTAAATGCATTTGTTCTCTAATTTCTGCCTGACTGAGTGCTTTTTTGTAAATTTTGAATTCCTCCATTTCGCCATTAAATGTGCCTCCTTGTCCATAGACGGGTCCACCAATCTCAAAAGGAGTAGATGAAAGATCAAAGTTGGTAAAATCCCCATTATACACCCATGGAATTCCATCTTTGTAAAGTGTTACTTTTGTTGGTTCAACAGTCATAGCTACATGAATCCATTTGTTCAATTCCAGATTGAAAGGACTTGTCAACCAGTATGGAACATTTTTCCATGAAAAGGTAAGATTAACGGTTGGTACATAACCTTGAAAAGCAAAACCGAATCCAAAACCCGCGTCACTTGACCAATTTGAAACAAGTTGTGTAAACCATTCTTGCTTGTCTGATAATCTGATCCAACACATCACTGATATTTCTTTTGCATTTTGCAAATCTTTGATTGCGGGGATGCTTATAATTTTTTTGTCTCCTGACATTTTTAGACAATTACCGGGTATGGTATCAATGCCGCATTCTGATGGCAATACAACCAGCATTTTTAGAATGGTTTTTGTGTTGGATCCTGTCGAATTGCTAATGGTTAGTTTTACATCAAATTCTCCAGAAGTTTCGTAAACAACCTTAGGGTTTCTGGTGTTGGCACCAATAACCGTTTGAGCTCCCGGAAATTCCCAAAACCATTTTTGTGCTCCGTCATAATTGAGAACCGAGTAATCATCAAAATAAAATGTGTCTCTTGAACAAGCCGTTATAAGTTTGTCTGCACAAGGTTGTGCTAAAAGTTTTGAGGTCTCAAACAGATTTGTTTCCCAAAACCCTATGTTCGAACCAGACCTGATTTTATTGTCTCTGTAAAACGGTTTCATCCCTCGGGAATAATGATTAACCGGTAGACCGGTGCTGAAATCATCCCAATCAGACATCGACTTGTTTCGATAAAAGACCCTACCATTAGCAGCAGCAACATATACACCACCATTGGTTCCCATTTGGTGAATAATATCTGTGAGATTAAGATTATCCAATTTATTTGAAGTCCAATTTATCCAAGTATTACCACTATTGGGTGTATAATAAACTTTTTTCCCATTTGAGCTATAAGCCAGAGCCACCCATAATTCGTTTTCATTTTCTGCGCTTATGGAAATATTCATAACCCTTCTTTGTCCTGCAGTGGTTGGTAAAATCGGCAAGGCGTTCCATGTTTTACCTCCATCAGATGTTCGCCATATTTTACCATCACCAAGCGAATTGGATCTTTGGGTGGCATATATTACCTTTGGGTTGCTTCTGCTTACTTCAATGTGTTCAATGACTGCATCCTGGTCAGAACTGGTAAACAAAGTTGAAAAACTAACTCCATTATTTGTGCTTTTCATAACACTCGCTCCATTTCCAATGTAAACGTGGTTCCAACATGTTGGGTCCCAAGCCATTTCACTAAACTCCATATAATAGTATGATTCATTTGGCCATTTTGAAATGGGCAAATTCACAAGTTTTCCGGTTTTATTAAATGGTATTTCATAACCTCCAATATCGGAAAAAAAGGTTTGTCTATTTTTAATTGGATTAACATAACCTGTTGCGGCTTCTGCGCCTCCCATTCTCAAAAATTCTCCTTCCGGATACTGTTCAAACCATGCAGTATTTCCATTGTGGTATCTGCCTCCTACCAGCACATCTTCATTCCAGCCTGAATCAAAGCCCCACAGATCTGTAGCGAAAATTCCTTTTGATCTTGATTCACTGTTTGAGTCAAAAAAATCATTTGAATATGTAAGTCCTCCATCGGTTGCAATGTAGGTGTCATTTCCTATACTTCTCATTGCTTGAATATCAGGATGCACCGGAAATGGTCCATAATATCCACCTACTGCCATAAAATTTGTACCTCCGTCAGAAGACAAGAACGCGGTGGTCGTTGCTACAATTATTTTATTCGCATCAATTGTGGAAGCAACAATGTCAAGATCATAATACCCTTGTCCATTGTTCATTTCCAAAGCAGTAGTGCTTCCAGATGCAGTTAAAGTCCATGTTTCACCTGAATTATTGCTTCTTAAAATTCGCGGACCACTATTTGTCAACAATACCGCATACACTCTTGTGGCGTCAGCTGGAGTAACAGCAAGGCGACCTTCTCCTTCCGTCAATCCGGTAGGCCAACCAGACGTTTTTGCCGAAAAGTTTGCTCCTGCATTGGTTGACTTCCAACATTCATAGAAATCAGTGGCTGTATTTTGTTTCAACACATATACAATATTGGGATTAGTGGGATGAAATTCCATATCTGAACAATTGTTGGAGATAATTTGATTCCATGCAATCCCTCCATTTGTCGTTCTGAACAATCCTTTGTTTGAGGCGATTATAATAATGTTTGGATCAGTCGGATGAAAAGCAATTCTGTAACACCATAATCCAGAATTTGTGTAAATATTCGTCCAGGTTTGTCCCCCATCTGTTGATTTTCTGACAACACCATCACTTCCTAAAATTACAGTATTTGGATCAGTTGGGTGGATGGCCAGCGCTTCAGAACTTAGCATATATGACTCTCCTTTCAGTTCCCAGGTTTTGCCTTTGTCAGAGGATCTAAAAAAGGAACTCGTTTCTGTTGCAATGTATAGGATATTCGGGTCAGAAGGTGCTACCTCTAATGCATATATATTGACCTGCCAAGGGCATTCGTTCCCGGCTGGGACATCTTGCGTTAACCAATGTGTTGAAACTGGTCCAATATTTTTCCAACTCGCACTCTGCTCTTTTGCAAAATTTGTCTTTTTTTCTATTTGTGTTCTATATTGATCGTAAAATTTTGAATCCATCAAAAAACCATTAGGCATTAAAAAGGGTTCTATGCGTTTTCTCCATCTACGATAATATTTTGTCCAGTCATCTTTTTTAAATGGTACTTCTTTAAAATATGCCTCATAAGCGCTATCCAAAGTAAAAATATTCGGATTGTCTTTTAATAATTCATTTGCCCAAATTGGTGCAGGAATTGACTTGGGTTTGGCAAGTTCGTCCTTAATTAGATTGTTTTGAGCAACCAAGAAATATGAAAAAAAGATAAAAACTGATATAAGACTGTAAACTCTCATGATGGTGGGCTTTTTAAAACTTTTTAAATTATCTCAAAAATAACAAATTATTTCTTTGCCTCACCGCCTTTATCTTTTCCTTTCTTACAATTAGTTGATAAACAAATTTTCTTAATTGGCTTATTTCACTTGAAAACAAAAATAATTTAGCCTGATACAAAAGCATTATAATGTTCGTTATTATGGAAATGTTATAATTTTTTACTAATTTTGCGCCCCTATGGATTCTAGAAAATACTATATTTTATTTTTACTTACTTTTTTGATTCTTATTACCGGGTGTAAAAATGAATTCGAAAAGGTTAGAACCAGTGGCAATACAGAGCTTATTTATAAGAAAGGCCTTGAATATTTTGATAAAGAAGATTACCAAAAAGCTCAATCGTTATTTGAACTGGTTTTAAGTAGTTTCCGTGGTAAAAAAGAATCCGAAACCCTTTATTACAAGTATGCTTACACGCACTATTATTTGCGTAATTATATTTTGGGTAGTTACTATTTCAAGTCAGCTGCCAACATCTTTTCAACTGGTGAGTTCAAAGAAGATTCAGAATACATGGCCGCTTATTGTAATTATTGCATGTCACCTGATTACAAATTAGATCAAACCGAGACTCTCAAGGCGATTGATGGCTTTCAGTCTTTTATCAATACATATCCCAACAGCAATAGAGTAGCAGATTCAAACAAAAGAATTGATGAGCTTAGACAAAAGTTGGCTAAAAAATCTCTTGAAGAGGCCAATTTATATTTTAACATAAAACATTACCAATCTGCAATAACTTGTTACAACAACTTATTGAACGATTATCCAGATATTTCTGATAGAGAGTTTATTAAGTACATGATCATAAAATCAACTTATGATTGGGCCTATAGAAGCTTTTCGTTTAAGCAGACTGAAAGATTCAATCTTTTAATTGACAAATATGAAGATTTTGTAAACAAATATCCCAAAAGCAAGTATCTAAAGGAAGTTAAAACATTTTACCGCAATTCAAAAATTAAACTAAAGGAGATTAGTCTATGACAGATATTAAAACACAAGTACAAGGTTTAGATGCCAATGTACAAGCAAGAGACATCACTGCTATTGCTGCAAAAACGGGTAATATTTACGAATCATTAAATATTATTGCAAAAAGAGCAAATCAGCTTTCAGTCGATATCAAGCAAGAGCTACACAACAAGCTTGATGAGTTTGCTGTATCTTCTGATACCATAGAAGAAGTTCAAGAAAATAAGGAACAGATAGAGATTTCTAAATTTTATGAGCGCTTACCGAATCCAGTCATAATTTCAATTAATGAATTTATGAGTGATCAAATACATCATCATTATAAAAATAGAGGAGCAGAATCTGCTGAATAATAATAAAACTCATTTAAATGAACCAGCTCGCCGATAAGAAAATACTGATAGGCGTCTGTGGAAGCATTGCGGCCTACAAAAGTGCCACTTTGGCGAGATGGTTCATCAAACGTGGCGCTGATGTCAAGATAATAATGACTACTGCCGCAAAAGATTTCATAACGCCCCTAACGCTCTCGACCCTAACAAAGCATAATGTCATCTCGGATATTAATGAGGATGACTGTTGGAACAGTCATGTAGAACTAGGCCTCTGGGCAGATTTAATGCTAATTGCACCTCTAACAGCTACTACTTTATCAAAATTAGCATCAGGCAATTGTGACAATATGTTAACAGCTACTTATTTGTCTGCAAAATGCCCCGTTTGGGTTGCCCCCGCTATGGACCTTGATATGTGGAAACATCCTGCAACCCAAAGAAACATTCAAACAATTCAACAGGATGGTGTTAAAATAATTTTTCCCTCTTTTGGTGAATTAGCAAGTGGATTGATAGGAGAAGGCCGATTGCCAGAACCTGAGGAAATTGGCGAAATTATTTCAAACTCATTTTCTGAGAAAACTGATTGGTTAGGAAAAACTGTTTTAATAACAGCTGGCCCGACTTACGAAGCCATTGATCCTGTACGATTTATCGGAAATCGTTCTTCGGGTAAAATGGGTATAGCTCTTTCAGAATGTCTGGCCTCTAAAGGCGCTGCCGTTAATTTGATACTTGGTCCAACACACCTGACTCCAAAAAATCCTTTAATCAAAGTCATTCATGTTGAGAGTGCAAAAGAAATGTTTAGTAAAACCAAAGAAATATGCAGTCATGCAGATGTAATTATTCTGGCTGCAGCTGTTGCAGATTTTAAACCCAAACATTACACAGAAAGTAAAATCAAGAAATCAAATGCCAACCTTAATATAGAACTTGAATCTACAGATGATATCGCTGCTTATCTAGGAACCAACAAAAGGGTAAACCAGATCTTGGTTGGATTTGCTTTAGAAACAGACCATGAATTGGAAAATGCAAAGAAAAAACTGATTGCAAAAAATCTCGATCTGATTGTTCTCAATTCTTTGAGAGATGCCGGTGCTGGTTTTAAATATGATACAAATAAAATTTCCATAATCACAAAGGACAATAAAGAATTACATTTTGAGTTAAAAGACAAAAATGAAGTCGCTGAGGATATTGTCCACTCCATCGAAAGTCAATTAAAACTTTGAATTATGTTTATCAGATCAATATTGTTCCTTTTTATCTTTTTTATTGTCAACTCTGCCCATAGTCAGGAACTTAATTGTAAAGTCGTTATAAATACCCCTAAACTGCAAACGGCTGATCCTAAAGTTTTTCAGACCCTACAAACTGCAATAAAAGAATTTATGAATAATACTGCCTGGACAGATGGCAGCTATGAAAATTATGAAAAACTAGACGTAAATATTACGCTAAATATAACTGAAGAAGTTAATGCAAATACGTTTAGAGGGGATTTTGCTATACAAATGGTTCGTCCTGTATTCAATTCTGAATATAAAAGCCCTGTTTTTTCATATGTAGATAAGGATTTCTCTTTCATTTATGAGCAATATCAGCCCATACAATATTCAAAAGGAGTATTTAATGATAACTTATCGTCCATGCTTGCATTTTATGCTAATTTTTTAATTGGTGTTGACAATGATACCTTTTCTCCTTTAGGTGGAGAAAATTACTTTTTGAATGCTCAGGACATTATGAATAACATACCTCAGTCCGTATCGGGCAGTTTTAAAGGATGGAGATCTGTTGATGGGAACAGAACCCGGTACTTTTTGGTTGAGAATTCATTAAATCCCGGTATGAAAGCCATCAGACAAGGTTATTATGAATACCATAGAAAAGGATTGGATGTCATGAGTACTAATCCAGAAGCAGGTCGTGAAAGTATGGTTAAGTGTTTGGAATTTTGTGATGCTACAAATAGGTCTTATCCCAATTCTACTGCAATTCAATTGTTTTGTACCACAAAAGGAGATGAAATCGTAAATGTTTTTAAAGCCGGTGATGCTAATCAGCGCGCTAAAGTTATCCAGTTTATGTCCAAAATGGATCCGGCTGGTTCCAATAGATATATTCAACTCTCTTATTGATTTCTCTGAAGGAAATATTTTTTGAGTTTCTGTCCTTGTTAAGCAATATTGATTGATAAATCTTTATTTTTGGTATTGTATTATAAACTTCCCCTTACTTAACATTTGACATATGACTTTACGTGATGGTTTCAATTTTGCACAAACAAATCCTGCTTGGTTTGTTTTCTTTTTTGTGATTCTACCAATCATCGCCTTGCTGGTCGGTTGGATTTCAAAGGACATGGGTAATGAAAGTCCATGGAAGGAAGTGTATGGTTGCCTGATCTACCTCGTTTGTGTTCCTGGAATATTTGCTATAACACTAAATATTTATCTTTTTCTCTTTGAAAGACAAAGTGTGTTTGACGCTAATCTGGTTTTACAGGTTCTACCAATCATCTCGATGATTGTTACACTTCAAATTATAAAATATCACGTAAATCTTGATCTTATTCCCGGATTCAAGAAGCTTTCTGGTCTTGTGATGATTATTTTTTTTACAATTTGTATAATGTGGTTTATTGACCGCACACATATCTATGCTATTGCTTTTCTTTCCTTTCCTGCAGTTATAGGCATTTTTGTTGTTCTGTTTTTGGTTGTTCGTTATGGATGGTACTTATTAATGAAAAAAGGGTAACCATTCTTGGTGACATTCGACACATTATGAGAATTTATCTGATACACGGATTTTGCCTGAATAACACAATTTGGGACTTAATGTTACCTAATGTCCAGAGTAAAAATATAGTCAAATTAAGCTTACCCGGATACAACGGAACTAAGGACTTAAGTTACAATAGCATATTCGAACTAGCAAAATCCTACGAGCAACATATCACAGAACCGGGAATTTTAATTGGTCATAGCATGGGCGGTTACATAGCTTTGGAATTATGCAGGTTATTTAAAGAAAAAATACTCGGATTGATGCTTTTTCATTCACATGTTTTTGCAGATACTCCGGAAAAAGTATTGGCCCGGAAGAAAAATATAGCTTTTATAGAAAAAAATGGAACTTCAAAGTTCTGTAATGAACTGATAAATGGCTTATTTTATTCAAAAAAAAATAAGAGAATTAATGAGTTGACACTTCATTGCGGTAAAATTGATCCTAAAATTCTAATAAATGATCTGGATTTAATGATAAGTAGGGTGGATTTTACAGAACATGTAAAGCTATTAAATATCCCTGTTGGTTTCATAATTGGGTCTCATGACGAAATACTTGACAAAAGTTCTTGGATTAAGCAAACTGCTTATCCAAAGTTATCCTCAATAACTTTATTAAAAAATTCTGCTCATATGGGTATGCTGGAAGAACCAAAGCGAAGTGCCAATGCCCTAAACAATTTTATTGATACCTGTAGTTTATTTTAGTTTGTTGTTACCTTGGTGACGATCGAAGTCTCTTTGAGTTTTCTTTTGTATGTTTCTATTAAATGCATCTTCTAAGTCAACTCCAGTTTGGTTTGCTATACAAATCAATACAAACAAAACATCTGCCAGTTCGTCACTTAACATTTCTTTTGCTTCTTGTTGAGTCGTTGCATTTTTAAAAGATTGTTCTCCATATATTCTTGATATTAACCTAGCCACTTCACCGGTTTCCTCTGTTAATATTGCCATGTTGGTCAGTTCATTAAAATATCTGACGCCAATTTTATTAATCCAATCATCAACTATTTGTTGAGCAATTTTTATTTCCATTTATTCTTTTTGTTTGGTATCAATAAATATTGTCACAGGCCCATCATTGGTTAGATTAACTTTCATATCTGCGCCAAAAATACCTGTTTTAACTTTATTAAGTAGTTGTTTTTCAAGACATTGTACGAAATATTCATATAAGGGAATCGCATGCTCAGGTCTTGCTGCTCTTATAAAAGAGGGTCTGTTTCCTTTTTTGGTTGATGCAAATAGTGTAAACTGGCTAATCACTAATATTTCTCCATTTGTGTTTTCAAGTGATAAGTTCATAAGGCCGGCTTCGTCACTAAAAATTCGCATATTTATTACTTTATTTGCCAACCATTCTGCATCCTGCTTCATATCATCATGTTCAATTCCCAACAGTAAAAGGAAGCCGTTACTTATACTATTAATAACAACTTTTTCAACTTCAACAGAAGCAAAAGAAACACGTTGCAATACTAATCTCATAAAAATTACTTTAATCGATTCTAAGATGTAACTGAAAGCTGTTTGTATTTTCAACCAGTTCATTATAACTTACATAATGAAAGTCAAGTGGAATTATTTCAGTTGATTGCAATAAATCTACAATTTCATCTATGGGTATATCGGACAACCATTTGCGGCGTTTTTCAGAATCTTGGATAATTAATGGTAACCTGGTCGTCAAAGATAAATCTTCTTTGTTTGTAATAATACTAAAACTTTTCAACTCATAATTATCTTTAAGCCATGTATCCCAAACACCTGCGATGGTAATTAATTCTCCATTTGGACTAAAAAATCTTCGGGCTTTGCAATTTTTTGGGTCATTTGATTCTGTAATATCATAGAAGCTATCAACGACTACCAGACATCTTCTTTGTCGAATTGGAATTCGGAAAGAGGTACTTGTTATAATATTTTCAGCTCTTGCATGAATGAGTTTACCTTCATTTTTGCCAGTTAAAGACCAATGCGGTATCATTCCCCAAGTAACATAATCTAACTGGTCCGGAATAGAATTTTTAATAATATAGCAATGCTGTGTAGGAGATATATTATAAGAAGTACGCAAAAGACCCTCAACTTGTATATTGAGTTCTTTTTGAATTTTTTCGGAAGTAGTAATAAAAGATAATCTGCTACACATAATATTAACAACGTATAAAAAATTATTTATAATTATTTGATTTATAATGCATAAATTCTAAAATTACTCACATTCAAATGTTTAAAACCATCGATAACACTAACAAAATAGCAATTTAATTGTATATAATGTTTAGAAAATTAATGTATAATTTCTGAATGGTACATAAAATGGTAAACATTTGGTTTGTTATTAATAATTATCAACACACTATAAAAACCAACAATCATAAAGTAACAAATTCATTTAAAATGTTGATAATTGCCACTAATGTAATAATAACATAATAAACAAATGTTAATAGTTGTGTCCATGGTGTTAGTAAGAGTCTTGAAAATTAATTTTTGTATATTTATCCACATATCAACATCACTTATGATAATGAATGTATTTAAATATTAATTAATAATAATAACCATTATTACTCAAGCTTAACGATCGAGATAAATGTTTTTTAAAAATCTATATTTGCAATTCTAAAATAGGTTCTTCATGGGTGAAAGGAAAATAACGGCTGTTCAAATTTGGTTGCTGGTTGGCTTGTTCATGATTCTAATGCAAGTTTTTATTGGTGGTATTACACGTCTTACAGGTTCTGGATTAAGCATAACAAAGTGGGATATTATTACAGGAACCTTTCCTCCGATTCATGAGTCGGATTGGAATAAAGAATTTGATTTGTATAAGCAAACACCCCAATACCATAAAATTAATAAAGGGATGAATATTTCCGATTTTAAGTTTATTTATTTCTGGGAGTATTTTCATCGATTGTGGGCAAGATCAATGGGTTTTGTTTTTTTAATTCCTTTTATTTATTTTTATATTAAAGGAAAGTTGAGTTCTAAATTAAAATCACGTTTGGTAAAGGTTTTTTTTCTAGCGGTGTCCGTTGCTTCATTAGGTTGGATTATGGTAGCCAGTGGTCTTATTGAAAGACCTTGGGTTAATGCTTATAAACTTTCATTGCATTTGTGCTTGGCATTGATCCTATTTTTGTATTTATTGAGGGTAGTAGTAAAGGAGTTTAATGTAAATGTTGGTAATTCAGATTTTCATAGATACAGATTTCTTTATAAAATATTGTCAGTCTTACTTTTTATTCAAATATTCTTTGGTGGTATGATGTCGGGAATGAAGGCTGCATTATTGTATCCTACCTGGCCAAAAATTGGTCAGCATTGGATTCCGGAGATTGTTTTAAGTATTGATAATTGGACTTTTTATAATTTTGGCAATTATGATAAACATTTGTTTTTACCTACCCTTATTCATTTCCTTCATCGTAATTTAGCTTACATCTGCTTTGCTTTTAGTTTGTATATTTTTTTTAGAACTTATAATTTGCTTAAGTCTAATTTAATTACAAATGCTATATATTTACAGTTATTGTTATTTTTGAGTCAGGTTTTATTGGGAATCTTAATTTTATTAAATTCTCAGGGAAGTATACCAATATGGTTTGGGGTATTCCATCAAATAATAGGATTTTTATTAATTGGTAGTTGTATTTTTATATTAGAAACAAGTTCACAAAATAAATAACATAATGTTAGTAAACGTGTTAGTTTAGTGAATAAATGTTAGTTTACCCTATTTTATTAAGTATAATGATTTTATTTACTATTTTTGACAACTATTATATGAAGCTATCTAAATGTTGAGAATATGAATTATGAGTTAGTTGAAGAGAATGGTTTTAAATATATTGAAACTAAGGGAGGTGAAGAGACCTTGTTGTTATTACATGGTTTATTGGGTGCGTTATCTAACTTTGATGGCATTCTCAATGAGTTTCATGATAAGTATAATGTAGTTATTCCTATTCTGCCAATTTTGGAAATGCCTATATTAAAGCTTTCAGTAGGAGGGCTTGTAGAACATGTTCATGATTTTGTACAGCACAAAGCTTATAAGCAAGTACATGTATTAGGTAATAGCTTAGGTGGTCATATTTCGCTATTGTTCACATTGGCATATCCCGAACTTGTTTCAAGTATTACATTGACTGGTAGCAGTGGGTTGTTTGAATCTGCCATGGGTACAACTTTTCCAAAGCGGGGAGACTATGAGTATATAAAAAACAAAGCAGAAGAAACTTTCTATGATCCTAAAGTTGCAACAAAGGAATTAGTGGATGATATTTTTAACACGGTAAATGATCGTTTAAAGGCTATTCGCATTGTTGCTACATCAAAGTCTGCAGTTCGTCAAAATTTAGAGCATCGTTTGCATGAATTAAAAGCACCTACTCTTTTGATATGGGGTAAGCAGGATAAAGTTACTCCGCCCTTTGTTGGAGAAAAGTTTCACAGCTTAATAAAAAATTCTGAGTTACACATGATAGATAAAAGTGGCCATGCTCCAATGATGGAGCAGCCAAAAGAATTCAATAGAATTTTAGAAGCTTTTTTAAAAAAGCATTCTGTACTTTAATATCCTGGATAAAATGTTCCACGTGAAACATTGAATTAAAATCGGATTTACCAAATTTAACTGTTGGGTGAACTTAATAAATTTTTATTTCCCCAAAAAAAGATGAACCCATCATTAACATTACATTTTGATTTCTTATTTTCATATGAGTCGAAAATAAGTTACCTTTGCGCCCTAATAAAAGTCACTAAATGCAGAACATTAGGAACATAGCAATTATTGCTCACGTTGACCATGGCAAAACTACTTTGGTAGATAAAATGCTTATGGCTGGTAAATTATTCAAAGATCACGAAAAGCCAGGTGAGCTTATAATGGATAACAATGATCTTGAAAGAGAAAGAGGTATTACTATTCTTGCAAAAAACGTTGCGGTCCGGTATAAAGACTATCGAATAAACATAATCGATACTCCAGGTCACAGTGACTTTGGTGGAGAAGTTGAAAGGGTATTAAATATGGCAGACGGTGTTATTCTACTCGTTGATGCTTTTGAAGGCCCAATGCCTCAAACAAGATTTGTTTTACAAAAAGCGATTGGTTTGGGACTTAAGCCAATCGTGGTAATAAATAAAGTTGACAAAGAGAACTGTACTCCAGACGAAGTGCAAGAGGGTGTGTTTGATTTGATGTGTTCATTGGATGCATCGGAAGATCAATTAGACTTTCCAACACTTTTTGGCTCAGCTAAAAATAATTGGTTAGCTGAAGACTGGAAAACACCAACAACCGATATTTTACCCTTATTTGAAGCTATAATAAAGTATATTCCTGCTCCTGTTGTTTCTGCTGGCTCTCCTCAACTTATGATTACCAGCCTTGATTATTCGGCTTACATTGGTAGAATAGCAATCGGTAAACTTACAAGGGGTGCACTTACTGCCGGTCAAAATGTGTCGCTGGTTAAAAGAGATGGATCAGTTACCAAAACTAAAATTAAAGAGCTGTATTATTTTGAGGGTTTTGAGAAAATAAAAACCAACGAAATAATGGCAGGAGATATTTGTGCGATTGTTGGCTTGGAAGGATTCGAAATTGGTGATACTGTCGCTGACTATGAGGCTCCTGAGGCATTAGAAACAATTGCTGTCGATGAACCTACAATGAGCATGCTTTTTACAATCAACGATTCTCCGTTTTTTGGTAAAGAAGGTAAGTTTGTTACATCCAGACACATTAAAGAAAGATTAGAAAAGGAACTGGAAAAGAATTTGGCTCTTAGGGTAAAACAAACAAATTCTGCTGATTCATTTATGGTTTATGGCCGTGGTGTACTTCACCTTTCTGTTTTAATAGAAACAATGAGACGTGAAGGATATGAGCTACAAATTGGACAACCACAGGTAATTCTTAAGGAGATAGACGGTCATAAATGTGAACCCGTTGAAGAATTGACAATTGACGTGCCCGAAGAATCAGCTGGTAAAGCAATCGAGTTGGCAACTCAACGCAAAGCAGAAATGAAACAAATGGAGCCTAAAGGGGATCGAATGATATTGAGTTTCCATATTCCATCCAGAGGTATTATCGGTCTAAGAAGTAACTTGCTTACTGCTACAGCCGGTGAAGCTGTGATGTCGCATCGATACATCGAATATCAACCATACAAAGGAGATATCATCACAAGGATAAATGGTTCATTGATTTGTATGGAATCCGGACAAGCTATTCCCTATTCTTTGAATAACTTGAAAGACAGAGGAAGATTCTTTATTGAATCAAATTCAGATGTTTATGAAGGTCAGGTTATTGGTGAAAACAACAGGTCCGGAGACTTGGTGG
>JAEUUM010000624.1 GCA_016787375.1 Saprospiraceae bacterium | reverse complement strand
GTGATCCCCAACCTATAGAAGTAAAATTACCTGCAACATTTACCCTTCCCAAGTCAGCAAGCTTTACTTCAGCCCGGGCCAGTCCGGCATAACCACTGTTTTCATTAAATCCGTTTACCCTTAATTCGTTCACCCATAATTCAGCACAATGCGGGGTTTTGTCATTGTTTTTAACACCGATCATGAATCCTTTTACCAAACCGAGGTTTGGGTTACCAATTACACGTATTTTATTTGCTGGAAAATTTGGATCCGAAATTTCAAAAACATCAATCAATGATAAACCGGATTTGTTTCTCTGGATCTTCACCTCTTTGAACAACTCCAATAAAACATTAAAATCATTGGCTTTACGCCAGACCTCTGCTGCGTATTCTGCTGTACCGGGTGTATAAGTGTTATCGGGATCTGAAAATTCAATGGGTACTTCATATTCGTAGTAGTTATTCTGAAAGTCACTACCCATCCTGAGGAAAACTGACATGCCACCCGTACCTATTTTCTCAGTTGACTCAGCATGCACAAACATTTTCATTTTATCAAAAACCCTTAAGTCCATGCCTGAGAGTTTGTATATAGCCCTTGAGTCGCCGGGCTTTAGGTTACAGACATTAATGGCAATTGCTTGCTCGTTTTGCAGCAGACTTTGGGCATTATTCAAAGTGTTTTCTCTTACAATGCCAGGAGGTGTAACATAGTTAAAAGGTAATTTTTTACTGTTTTCCTCTATACTGACAGACTTTACATCAAATGCCGTTTTATCTCCCGGATCAACCTCCAATACTGCAGCAAATGGACGTCTATACCTTCTCCATTGACTTCTGATAAGCTCTAGTGTAGCAAACCTTAGCGTAACTTCTTCCTTGAATCCGGTCATAAACATTCTGATATAACGAATGCTTCTGAAATCCTGAATACCTCCTACCTTTCTTGAATACTCCTGAATTGGTACTACAAAACGATACCAAACCCTGTCTGTTCCAGCCGGACCATCAATTTTCTCTACAATAAATGGGTTTTTTTCAAGACCAACTCCACCATCAGGTCTCAGAGGTATTTTGTATTCAAAATATGATTCCGCCTCGTTCAAGGTATTATCAATAAATACATCTTCAGAATCCGGATTTTGTGTTGAGCTATTAATCAGGCCATCCTTAGCCGGTTGATTATTGCCTTCTTGACCATTAAACCTTGAGTACCGATCATAAACAGTAGCGTTCGGATTTGTAGTCCATTTAGGATCTTGAAATGAGATAAAATTGTCATTAGAGGGGTCTGCTTTGATTTCATCCAGAGCTGCTTGTGTTAAACCACCTGTCTCATATTTACTTATTTGTGGTGCAAATTTAATCCTTTCATCATCATCATTCACACCATCCAAACCAACATCTTGTTGCTTTCTTACTTCTGGGTCAGCATCGAAGGAGTTATTGATAGGCGGCACCCTCGGAACATTTGACCACGCAGTTTTATCGGTTTTAAGATTCGGATTTTTTACATTTGGCAAGGCATTTTCTGAAAACAATCTGGAATCTCTGAGTATATCTTCAGACACATTTCCTAAGTTGATGTATAAATCTCCTTGATTATTTTGGTTCTTAATAAATGGACTCAACAACCAAAACTCTATATATTCGTAGTTTGCAGCTTCAAAATCATTATTATTCTGAAGGTTACGCATTACACCACCCCATCTGGTTTCAGGTGCTTTCAGATTGGCATTTGATTCCATACCTTTAGAATATGGCGTTCCAGAAGGAGGATCAAAATTATACGGTCCCCTTATTTTTGGTTCAAAGTGCAAATCGAATGTCTGAATATTCGGGTTGAAACCGGTCGGAATTTGTCTATTCGGGAAGAGCTCTTTTTGAGGAATGGCAGCAACATAATCATCAATATCCGCTGAATTAGCCCTGACTGTTTCATCAATTCTATACCAAGCTAATTTTGCACGATTGACACCGGCATTCAAGTCGTCAATCAACTTTGATTCAGGAAAAAGCTCATTTTTTTCGCTTGCAGCCATTTGAGGAATGGATGCAAGGACCCAATTGGTAGCAGGCTGACGGATGTCAAATCCATTGGTACTACCTTCGAAGTCATCCACATAAACATTTCCTCCTTCTTCGTTACTCTCATTAATTGCACTGGCATGACCGGGTTTAAGAGCAGCACCTTCAGCACTAAAATTCAAGGTCGACATGTCTTTAGTTTGGACCATTGGCAATTTATCAATGGCTTTTGTCAACCATGGCAGATCTTTTTTAAGTGTAATATCTGCTCCATATATTTTATTATTAATTGGATCTTCACCAACGTTTACTTTCTGTGTGAAAGGTCTCTCAAACAAATTGAGATAAGTACCACCCACATTAATATCCTTTCCAAGTTTGTAATCAGCCCTCAATCCCAGCATGGTCCTGGTTTGAAAGCTAAAAAGCGAATTGTCTTCAAATGAAATATTAATCGGAACACCTGACTGTAGGTAAGAATCATTTAATATCTTGACTCTTCCTGTATTGTAATCTACCGAATAATCAACATTAGGTGTTAGTGTAACTCCACCTGCTCTTACTGTCACACTATTCTGTGGCAGATTAAAAACCCCAAGCGAGATGTCAGAAGTTGTTCCGGCCTTAAAAAATCCACGCAAGGTAAATCGATTAAATTCGGGGAATTCTCTTGCTTGAGTTACTGTTGAATCGTATAGTTGGGGATAAGCGTACCGCTTTTTCAGATTCGCATTATCAATTCTATCTGATAGATAAGATCCAAAAGGTTCTAAAACAGGAAACATAATTCGTCCTGTACGGGTGTTGACCGTTAATCCGGGCACAAAGTCAAAAACCCCATCCGGAAATGGGTCATTTCGTTTATTGAGTTTGTCCAGGTTGAATAATTGTACCAAAGGGATACCCTCCAGATTGGTAGATGGTAAAAATCTCTTCTCTCCTCCTCCCGGATCTTCATAAAAGATATCGAGCTTAAAATCCTCTTGTTCAACATTATATGCCCCTATAGAGTAAAAGTTTTTGGCCATTAGGTCCCAAAGAGGTAGGTCTACCCTTGGTGTTGTGCTTTTGAGCATTTTAACAAACAACACACCCAATGTGTCAGGATTATTAGGATTTTCAGTACTTAATTGACCAACTCTGAAAGTTTTGCCATTGTAGGTGTATTCATAAGCTATGCCCAGGACATCTGCTGGCTTGAGATTGATGTTCATTGAAATCAACCCCAATTCTTTGTTAAGGGTAAATTCGTTTTCATTGAGCAATCTTGCCCTTACTTTTTCAAAATCCCTGATCTGATTGAACTTAAAATCAGCCCCTGTCAGAGTTGCAACGGCCTTATTTATGGTTTTGACGTCGGTACGTGATATGATATCCTGATAAATATCATTTGAATTGTTGGCAGGCAATTCTTGTCCGTAGATATCTTTGTTTCGGGGAATTGATGGTTTTTGATATTGTGGGTTGGTGTTCGTAATTCTATCAGTTTCACCCAAGTCTGTTATGGCTACAATGTCACGCACTTTTTCGGTAACATTTCTGTCGTTTGTTACCCAAACTTCAACTTTATTTATCCTGAAAAGGGTATTGATTTGAGGCAGGTTTGTGAGGGATTTTTCAAACACACTTCTATTGTAATGTGACAAAAAGAAATGTCGGTTCTCGTCGTATTCATCTGCTTTGACTGCAAATGTTTGTAACTCTTTTCCGCCTTTTAGTTCTATTGATTTTCTTCTTGATTTTTGTTGAGAGGCAATAGCCGTTAACCTGAGGTTTCCGAACTGAAGTTCCGTTTTAAGACCAAAAAGAGCATTGTTGCCCTGAATCAAGGTACTTTTCAGCGGCAATGAAACGTTACCGGCTTCAATTGAACGAATTATTTCATCTTCATTGAATTTTGTACTGTTGTAATCAATCTTCATTTGATTCTCAAAATCAAATGTAGCACGGTTATTAAACTGAGTAGAAAGGTTCAATTTTTCTCCAATCTTACCTGTAACATTCATCTGAATGTTCATGTCAAAGTCGAAGCCACCAACACGTTGTGCTCTTACCGGATAGGTAGGGTTCTCAACTTTTGAATAGTCAAAACCAAATGTAAGGTCAATGTTACCTGTTGGGTTGATTACCGGTTCGGTCCCACCAAATAATCTATCAAGTAAGTTTCTGCTGGGAATATATTTTGCAAGAGGATTTTTTTCATCAAATTTCTTACCTGTTCCTTTTGATACCCCAGATAAATAATCAAAATATTGTCTTTCCTGTTGTTTTGATTTAAATTGAAGGTATTCATCAAAAGACATGCTCGCAGGTGCTTTGTAATATTCACTTCCAATTTTTTCGGTGAGAATATATTGGCCTGATGCAGGATCATATTCTTCCGATTTGTCTACGGAAGCCGGATCTTTTAGGTCTACGATGGTTTTGGGTTGATAAAGCGGGAATTCCGGTTGTTTATCCGGAATTGTATCACAAAGCTCTCCCTTATTACCAGATGTTTCAAAGTTTATTGCTTGAATCGGAGGCATATTCAACATCGCAAACGAGATAACGCCAGCCAATAAAGTCAACAAAAAAGAAAACAAAAGTTGTTTTAAATTCATAATATTCAGGTCTGCAATTCGATTTTAAACGCTCTTTCCCCAAAATATTCATATTGAGGCCTAAATTTAACACATATAATTTATGTATAATGTGTTAAATCAATGAAGTTCTTACGATTAAAAACGAAAATTGTTTTTGATTCATATGCTCATGACAACCTGCTCAAGGCTTTTTTTATCAGAACTTCGACAGATTTAACGTCGGGTTCTTCCTGCAAAATCTTTTGTAAAACTTGATTTGCAGCTGGTCTCAAAAATCCCAAAGCAAGCAATGCAAATAACGCCTCTTCTTTTATTGTATTGTTCGCCACGCCCAAATTGGTGGTTAAATTAACCGGTTCCTTTGATATTTTATCTTTGAGATCTAAGATAATGCGCTTTGCTGTTTTGGGTCCAATACCCTTAACTTTACTGAAGGTGCTGTCTTGATCTTGAATAATTGCTGTTTTAACCTGATCAGGATTTAATGCAGATAACACCAATTGTGCGGTAGTTGCGCCAATGCCACTTACAGAAATCAATTGTAAAAAAAGGTTTTTTTCTGTTTCATCAAAAAAGCCATAAAGACTGTGACTGTCCTCTTTTATCATTAAATGCGTCAAAAGTTTTACTTCTTCCAGTTGCTCCAATTTTGAATATGTGAATAAACTTATGTTGATATGATAACCAACACCATTGATATCAATGATCACATTGGTGGGAGACTTAAAGCTTAATGGACCTTTTATGTATGCTATCATAAATGATAATTTCAAAGAAATATTAAAAATTTTGACAAAAGTACAATTTTAGGCGACTCGAATAAGATTATAATTTTTGAGAATTTTACCAATGAATTTCCTGATTATCATAGGCTAATCTAACATTGTATGGCAATTGCTTATTCAATACACTTGCCAAGCCCAAATGATGACTGATGTGAGTAAGGTAGGCTTGTTGAGGTTGAACTTGTTCGATAATATCCAGTGCTTCTTGGAGATTTAAATGTGAGTGATGTTCTTCTCTTCTTAGAGCATTAATGATCAAAATCTTTGAACCAAGAACCAGATTTAATTGATCTTGGTGTATTGTTTTTACGTCTGTCAGATATGTAAAGTCGCCAATTCTAAAACCCATGACCGGCATAAAACCATGACTGGCTTCGATTGGTAGAATTTCAATGTTCCCGATTTTGATGTATTTGTTTTTCATTAGTGGTTCTACCCTTGCTCTTGGTGCTCCAGGATAAGATTCTTCAGCAAATGCAAAATGAAATCTCGCGTAAAGTTCTGTTTTTACCCTCTCCGTTGCCCAAATCGGCATTACAATTTGTTGTGAAAAGTTAAAGGGTCTAATTTCATCAAGCCCGATAATATGATCATTATGTTCGTGGCTGATAAGTATTGCATGAAGACTGCTTACCTGATTGGTTAACATTTGCTGCCGAAGGTCAGGGCCACAATCAATTAAAATATTGGTGATACCGTCAGAAATCATGGCCGAAGTACGGAGTCTTTTATCTCGCGGATCACTCGAACGGCAAACATTGCAGCTGCATCCAATGACAGGTACACCCTGAGAAGTTCCGGTACCGAGGAGTATTGCTTTCAAGCTTCAGTATTTGCTGATTCCCAGGATTGAATAAGATGTTTTAAAAGTTCCTTGTCTTTGGCTTCAAGTCTTTTCTCGTCTATGGTTATTTGAAGTATTATCTCAATAAGGTTATTTATTCTTCCTTCCGTATCAAAAAATCTATTGATGACCACCACTTTATTTGATTCAACCAAACAATAGCCTGATTGGAAATTTCCCTTTTCATAACGGACGTCATAATCCTGTTTTTCAAGAAATTCTTCCAATTTATTCAGAAAATGTTTGGTGTATTTTATCATAGGAAGTAATATTGAGCGTTGTTAGTGCAAATATAATCAGTAAAAATCATGAAAATGCTAAAATTGTTGAGGATTGGCTCAATTATATACCTTCTGGCCTATTGTGTCTCAATGACTCAAGGTCAAACTTTTGGGGCATCCATTCAGGCAGGGTTGGTGGCATCACAAATAGATGGTGATCAATATGCAGGATACAACAAACCCGGTCCGTTTGTTGGAATAACCGGAATTGCCAAACTAAAAGAAAAACTTGATTTGGAGGTTGGTATTTCTTATGTTTTTAGGGGCAGCCAATCAGAGTTATTCCCGGACAATTCTTTCCCACAACTTAAGATCAATCTGCAATACATCGATGTGCCATTAACCATTCATTATAAAGACTGGCTCGAACCTGAACAAGGATTTTATCACATGGATTTCTATGCCGGTGCGTATTATGGCCGACTTTTATCGTCGTCAGCTGAATACAGCGGATATGATGATGTGGTAGATTTATTCAAAAAGAATGAAATCGGCATAGTGGTGGGTGGCGCATACAATTTTGGTGCACATAGTGGGATTGGCGTTAAATGGTGCAGAGGATTAAATTATTTCTTTGTTACCGGCACCAATGGTGTGAATCAAAATTCGTTAATAAATCGTTTTATTCAATTCTATTATCAATATAAATTCTGATCAATGAGGAATTTTTCATTTTTGCTTATCGTATTTT
>JAEUUM010000616.1 GCA_016787375.1 Saprospiraceae bacterium | reverse complement strand
AATTTTGTTAACTAGATCACCTTTGTTCATGTTAAAAGTTTTTATTATTTATAAATGAAAGTTTAAGAATTAAGTACATCAATTAATATTGATATTTAACGCCACAAAAATGGCGTTTTTTCCTTTATTTACAAGCGTTTTATCATTATTTTTAAATTTTTTATCATTTTTAGCCAATATTTACGTTAAAATCATAATAATTCACCCATGTATACTAAAGTTAAGCTTTCAAAATCCTTTGCCGTACTTCTTTTTTCATTTTTTATAATGATGACCATTGCTTGCTCAAGCTCCAAATCAGGTTGCCCTGTCAATGATCAGGCACAAGTGAAAACCAATAAAAAAGGTGAACTACCCTCTTCAAGAGGCAAATCCTCACTATTCCCAAAAGATGTAAAGAAAAAGGTTGGAGTTAAATAATGGATTCTCCTGTTTTCAATTTTGTTGATGATGAACCCCAAAGATAGTTCCCAATTACATAGCAGGACAAAATAATCAAACTGATCATAAGCCCGGGAAAAAGTGCCAACCACCATGCTGCCGGATTGGTTCTGGCTTGGCTTAAAAGCAATCCCCATGTAATCTGATCGGGTGGTAAACCAAGTCCTAAAAATGACAAAGCTGCTTCCATTAATATTGAGGAAGCCACCCCAAATGCGAATGCAACCATCAATTGGTTGAAGATATTTGGTAAAATATGCCTGTATATTACCCGAAAATCACCAATACCAAGGGATTTTGCAGTTTCGATAAAACTATTTTGCTTTATTTTCATTACCTCTGCCCTCACAAGTCTGGTTATGGCCGGCCATCTCAAAAGCGCCACCAGAAAGGTAAGTTTTAATAAACTCATGGTACCGACAACTACCGAAATGCCAAGCAATAACATCAAACCGGGAATGGAATGAAATACCTCCAATAATTTGGTAATAATAATGTCAATGGGCACCCTCACAAGTTTTCCTCTTTGTCTGAATAGTTTGTAAGCGAGCAAGTAAGTAAACACCAAGAATATTGCCATTCGAAATCCAAACGATGGAATGTAAAATTCAATAAATGAATTGCTAAGTATCAAGTACAAAAGTATTATCTCCAAAAAAATAAAACTTAAAAGATAATTTCTGCCAATGAGTACTCCATTATTTCCAAAATATCCACTTAACGAACCCAGAAAAATACCAATTAATAAGGCAATCAGATTCGACAGAATACCCACCAACAACGCTACTCTGCTGCCATAAATTAAACCCGCCATTACATCCCTGTTGTAACTGTCCGTGCCAAGTAAATGTCTATTGCCATATTTCCAGTTAAATGGCCCAACTAATCCGTTTGTATAATCGATGCTGGTTGCAGCATATGGGATTGGTGTCTTTATTTGAAATTGCACTTTGGGATTAGCATAATCTTGTTTAAATGACAAGTAGCTCGATTTCTCCAAAACAGGGAATCCTGTCCATTTATGATGTGTCACATAAATAGGTACATCATTTGCTAAAAACCTACCTGCGACGGCAAAAAACAACATCACAACCATAAAACCAACTGCAAGCTTGACGCGAATCGGTGAAATTCTCAGATATAGAATGATGTTTTTCATTTGCTTAGCTTTATTCTCGGATCAAGCCATGAATAAATAATATCCACCAATATCTGTGAAATTATAGTAATGGATCCTGTAAGTAAGATTATATTAAATAAAACAGGCCAATCCCGACTAATGATGCTTTGATATGCTAGTCGTCCCATACCCGGTATGTTAAACAGCACCTCGATAATGACTGATCCGGCAAAAAGTGAAGGAATGATGTTTCCTAACAAAGTTATGAAAGGGAAAATGGCATTTTTGAGCACATGATTCCTCAACACCACTTTAGGTGTTAGCCCCTTCGCCAGAGCAGTAATTCTGAATTGGCTTTTAGACACCTCCATCATACTATCCCTGAGGTGAGTTGTAAGAAAAACGATGACCGGATATGAAAGACAAATAATCGGTAAAATAAAATGATAAAACCTAATTGCAATGATTTCAAAAAAATTATTACTTACAGAAATGTCTCCAACTCCACCAACTGGAAACAAGTTTAAAAAACTTCCATAACTACTGCTTGTGAAAAACACCAGCAACAATGATCCAACCCAAAAAGCAGGCATGGTATAAAGAACAAACATTATCGACCCTATAAAGTCGGCGACCTTGCGTCCCTGGTTCAAGCTTAGAAATAATCCAAGCCTTATTGAGATGAAAGTTGAAATCAAAATTGCCAATAAATTTATTGACAAAGTAAATTTTAATGATTCCTTTATTTTTGCCCAAACTGGTCTTGAATCAATTAATGAAATATTCTGTTTATTTGAAAAATAATCCGCAAACAATCTGTGAAACCTACAATCTATGCCATTCCATTTAATTGCAGGCATCAATAATGATAATTTTGGACTTACCTTTTCAAATGATTTTTGCTGCACCATCAGTGACTGAAGAGTGTTTTTTAGCTCAATACCAATTGCTGAATCTTTTTGATAATTTAGCAGCTCCTCAGATGTAGATACATCATATTTTGAGGTAAATAATGTTTGTTTTAAGTTTTCCCTTCCTGAAAATTTGTTTCTGTCGGTATGTAAACACAAATTTAGTCCCCGATCTATCGTGTCAAAATATTGCTTCACCACAGGCCAGTTTCCGGTGCGATTTATGAGCTTGATGGCCAAAGATTTTTGGGGAAGAAAGTAAATTTTATTTAAGGTATCAGGGTACTCTTTACTTGTAATACTAATATAAAATGCAGGTTTATCGAGCCCAAGCTTTTTGACAGTTTGGATATAATATCTTTCATATTCCTCAACATTCTCTAATACCTTTATGCCTTCATAATGATTAGACATATAGGTACTTACGGTTTTTTCCGGATCGTGATCAAGCAGTAAGAAACAAAGCAAAAAAATGACAAGCAAGGTCGGTATTCCCCACAACAGTTTTTTTATGATAAAATCTGACATGGGAATGGACTTAATGAAAGTAATTCAAAGCAAACCCAGGTTTTAAAACCGAAGGCTTGGCATCATCATATTTTTTAGATATTAGTATGGGTTCTTTTGGCGCAAATAGGAATACCACCGGCTGGTCTTCATAAATTATCTCCTGTAGTTTTTCGTATTTCCGCTTTCTTACCGATGCGTCGTGCACTTTGCGAATTTCTTACATAAGAATATCTGCCTCTTTATTTGAATAAGCAACGCGGTTACCTCCTCCACCTAGAGCAGATGAGCTGTGCCATGCATTAAACGGATCATCCGGAAATGGATCAAGTCTATTTTTAAGCGGGGTCATCTGAAATTTTCCGGCTTTGACATCTCCCATAATTTGACTCATTTCTCTGCTGTCAAGCACAAATTCAATCCCTGCCTTTTTCCCGTTTTCTTGCAACATCAAAGACAATTTTTTACCAATATCACTATTGGCACCAAAAGAAAGCGTAATGGTCAACTTTGTCTTTTTACCATTAATAAGCTTATCTCTGACACCATCGCCATCGGTATCTTTCCAGCCACTTATATCAAGATAGTTTGTAGCCGCATTCATATCAAACGGCACTGGCTTTAACGCATGATTGTAATAATCTTTGCTTGGATGAAACGGACCAATAATTCTCTCTCCAAGCCCGTCTAATAATCCAATGGCACCATCTAAATCCATCAAATGTGCAATGGACTTTCTAACATTTTTGTCAGATAAAATCACATCCTTGTTATTCATTGCAAAATAATAATATTGAAGAACAGTAGGAGTGTAAATATTATATAGTTTATTAATTTGCTCATCACCCTTCAATTCATTATAATGTGAAGGAGAAATTGATCCTGCAGCATCGATACCTCCATCCTTCAGAAAAGAAATCATGGACGTTTCATCTGCTATTATTTTAAACACAAGCTTTTTAGGGTAGGCTTTAAGCATTGAGTATTTGTCATTCAATTTATCACCCCACCAATTGTCCTTTTTTTGAAGAACAATTTGCTGACCGGTTTGCCACTCAACAAGTTTGTATGGTCCACTTCCTGAAACAAATTCCGGATCTCTGCTGTATTTCGCGTTGTTAAATTCTTCTGCAAACTGCTTGATTTTAGGCTCTTTTTCCAGAAGCTTGGCTGATTTTTCAGGATCCAGCAATTCTGCGAGCTGAATGCTGTTCATCAGACCTGAAGGATCATAAATACTTTGTGGATAAATATTCACAGAACCAAGAATTGGATCAGAAAGGAAATAATCTTCTGTAGTAATGACGGTGAATTTTTTAGGATTCTGCTCATCAACTTTAACGTCTTTAATGAAAGATAGTAATGCTCTCCATCTTTCCGCGCTTACTGCTTGATTAAATACTGCTTTTAATGTGAATACAAAGTCATTTCCGGTTATCTCCTTGCCATTGTCCCATTTAGCTTCGGACAAAAATTCAAAATCATAGGCTGTTAAACCTTTGTAAGCTCCATCACCAATTGTTCTTTTGCTTGGCAAGGATTTTACTAGTACCGGTTTAAGTTCTAATGTCAAAGGATCGACATCAACCAATGAATAGAACATATATCTATAAACATCC
>JAEUUM010000561.1 GCA_016787375.1 Saprospiraceae bacterium | reverse complement strand
TATACTTTTCGAAAATTTATTGGGAACAGAAAATTATAAAATTGTGCAATTTGCATCATAACATGTAAACACTTCTTTTTTTCATGTCGGTGAGACCAAGGTTGAACTTCTCGAAGCGACTCACTCTGATAGTGCTATCGCTAAATTTATTGAAAAGAAAGGTGAAGGCATACACCACCTGGCTTTTGAAGTTGACGACATACACCAAGCCATGATTAGAATGGAAAACCAGGGATTTACCCTACTTAACAAAGAGCCAAAACGCGGTGCTGACAACAAACTTATTTGTTTCATCCACCCAAAAACCACCAATGGGGTGCTTATCGAGTTGTGTCAGACAATTAAAGAAAACAACATTTTATGAATGCATACCAAAAAGCGCTTTCATTACTGAACTCCGATCAGCTGACTGCGGTTGAGACAATTGAGGGCCCGGTGATGGTCCTTGCAGGTCCGGGTTCAGGCAAAACCCAGGTATTGGGCACCAGAATTGGTTATATCCTGGAGAACACAGATACTCCACCTCAAAACATTTTATGCCTGACCTTCACCGATGCAGGTGTTGTAGCCATGCGTGAACGACTGATTAATTTTATCGGCAAAGAGGCATTTAAAGTCAACATCCATACATTTCATTCTTTCTGTAACCTGGTCATTCAAGAAAATCCGGCAGAATTTTCACAGAAATTCGAAGTATCCGTTGCAAGTGATTTGCAGAAGATTGAGATTTTGCGTGAAATGATTGATAAAATACCCATGGATGATGTCAATAAAAGGCTCACAGGTAATATATATTATGAAATCCCAATGTATCAGAATCTTTTCAGCGAAATGAAAAGAGAAAACCTTTCCCCTGCTGATATAGAAAACCAATGCAATGACTTTCTCAGTAGGTTGGAGACATTTGATGACATGATTTATAAGAAAAAAGGACCTGGTTATGAAAAAGGCGATCGGAAGGAAAAGGAATTTATCAAATACAAAAGCTATACCGAAAAGCTTATATCTGCCGCACATAAAATAGAAGACTACAATCAACTGTTAAGCAAAGCCGGCCTATATGATTACGATGACATGATCAATTGGGTAGTGAATGCTTTTGATAAAAATGAAGATTTGCTTTTAGATTATCAGGAACAATTTTTGTACCTGTTGGTAGATGAATTTCAAGATACAAATGGAATTCAAATGAAGCTACTTAACCAATTGTGTAGCTTTTGGGAAGAAAATCCAAACGTTTTTGTAGTCGGCGATGATGATCAAGCCATATACAGATTTCAGGGCGCCAATGTCGAAAACCTCAATCAGTTCTATGTTAAATACAACCCAAAAGTCATTTGCCTGTCTACAAACTATCGATCAAGACCCGCTGTACTGTATGCTGCATCTGAATTAATCAGTAACAATATCACCAGACTTGGAAACACCATACCGGGTGTACAGAAAGGGTTAACCGCATTTAAGGATCAAGAACATCATGATAAACCTAAAGTTCAGGTTTACTCGAATGCTGAACAAGAAGACACAGCCATTATAAAATGGATAGAAGACCTTATAAAGACTGATACCAAGCCAAACAAAATAGCGGTTATATGCCGACACCATATTGATCTGAGTAATTTGGTTTCAGTCTGTCAGAAAAAACACATCCCGGTTTTCGTGAAAACCAAGATCAATGCGCTGTATATTCCCATCGTTCGGAATCTGATTACAATCATGCGCTATCTTGATTCTTACATTAATGATCCTTTGAATGCGAGCATATTCCTCATAGAGTTGATTCAGTATCCAAGTATGGGTATTAAGTCATTCGATGTTGTGAAACTTGTAAATTATTTCAACGAAAAGAACCGAAATTCTGCCAATGCATCAAAGATTGATATCCGAGAAATCATGTCTTCCTCACAATTGCTTGCAACAGCAGGAATATCAAATCCAAATCCAATGCTGGAGCTTGCAGATAAAATTGAGAATTGGATCGGCATGGTGCAAACAGAAACATTGCAAGTTCTTTTTGAAAATGTACTCGTTCAGAGCAAAATACTTGAATACGTTTTGAATTCTCCAAACAAAATAAGTTTACTGGAATCAATCCATGTCATTTTTAATTTCATAAAAGACGAATCTTCAAAAAAGCCTTCATTTTCTCTTTCAGACGCTATAGGAATATTAGACAAAATGGAAGATTACAAAATTGAACTTCCTTTTGTAAAAGTAATTGGAAACTCAGATGGTGTACAAATGATGACAGCACACGGCACCAAAGGCCTTGAGTATGAACATGTGTGGCTAAAAGGAGCAGACAGTAAAAAATGGGAATCGAGCCCTGCTAAAAACAAAAGCTTTTTCTTCAGCAACTTTCATGCTGTATTACGAAATCCTGGTCTTCAAAACTTAAAATCTGCAACAGATATCAACAAAGAAATCAAAAAGGAGGACGAAAGAAGGTTGTTTTTTGTAGCGGTAACCCGGGCAGAAGACGAATTGGTCATGTCCTACTCACCAAAAACAAGTGATAAAAAAGAAACTCCATCTCAGTTTTTGACGGAAATATTTGGTGATATCGGTTTTGAAACAAAAGAGGTCAGTAATGAAGATTTGGCAGAACACCTTATCAATACCATGCGTCCTTCAGACCTAAACAAAGATGATTTTGACAAAGATTACCTCAATCGGATATTAGAGAATTATAAGCTCAGCAGTACTGCTCTCAATAATTTTCTATCATGCCCATTGAAATTTTATTATTCCAATATCATGCGAATACCACAGGCGAGGTCAGCAAACATGGGATTCGGAAGTGCAGTTCACAAAGTTCTTGAGCGGCTGTGGCGAAACCGCAAGGATAAAGGTTCGTGGCCGGATGAGCAAACCCTGGATGCCCTTATTGAAAAATATTTTGTGGAGTCAATGGAGGAATTTCACTCACATTTCAATAAAAATGAGCGGGAAAACTACCTGGCTCAAGGGCGCAAAATATTACCAAAATTTATAAAGCAACAGGTCCAAAAATGGTCAGAGGTACCGGATTTTAAAACAGAATACAAAGTCACAACATTGCTGGACAATAAAATACCATTAACCGGTAACATTGACAGGATAGACATCTTTAATGACCACCTTCATGTAACCGACTATAAAACAGGAAAGTACTCAAATGCTGCCGACAAACTGAAACTGCCTGAAGAAACTAAAAATCAACAGGGAGGTGATTACTGGCGCCAAATTGTATTCTACAAGATATTACTTGATCTTGACAATGGCTTCACAAAACAGATGACCAGTGGATCAATGGATTTCATAGAGCCCGGAGTGAATGATGCTCTTCAGATAAAAAAATTTGTTGTTTCTCCATCAGAAATTGAAGTCGTAAAAGATCAAATATCCTCCACTTACGAAAAAATAATAAACCACGAGTTTCACAAAGGTTGTGGTAAAAAAGATTGCCACTATTGTGATTTAGTCAAAAATATCAATTCATTGGAATTGATAAAAGAGGACGATGCTCAAGAAGAAGGAGACTTCAACAATGAAGGTGGCGAAAACAGCGAATAAAATTAATATTATTAAAAACAAATGTATTTGTTCATGAATAATTAATCCGCTGAAATGAATACTCAATTATTTTTATTAATTTGGTCGATGAATGAAATGGTTGACAATCTACCTTTAACACACGTATGAAAATACTAAATATCCAAGCCCACCGTGGGCCAAATGTGTGGAGTATCCAACACCCGAAGTTGATTCAGCTAAGGCTTGAAATTGAAGAAGAGGACATGTCCCTTGAACCATTGAATATGAACTCTTTAAAGAAATTTATACCAGGGTTTTCGAGTGTAAATCAAGACAAAATTGATATTCCTACCGTCACTGGAACACTTGCTTTAACCTTACAGCAACATGCAGGGCAACATGTTGGGTTTCTTTATGTAAAACCAACCATTGAGCATAATGTATATAATGTAATTTTCGAATACCAGGATGAAGAAACAGGTAAGGAAGCTGCTAGATTTGCAGTAAATATCTTGACTAAGATCCTTAACCATAGTCATGTAGTTGTTGCTGATTTTATAAATGAATTGAAAAATCTTACTCTTAAGAACAATTTGGATGCGTTTACAGAATCAGTAATCTCAGAAGCGAAAGAACGTGACATCCCGGTATCGGTTGATACTGATGAAAAAATAATTCAACTCGGTTACGGTAAATTTTTAAAAACTTTTACCTACACTGAGAGAAAGGATAAATACCCACCCGAAAATCAAAATGCTTCAAATTTCTTGGAGAGCCTGTTCCCGAAAGACAGTCCCTCACGCATACCCATTATCGCAATTACGGGCACAAACGGGAAAACAACGACCTCAAGACTTATTGCTCATATTTTGCAGATTAATGATCAAACTGTTGGGTATACAACCAGTGATGGTATATATGTTGGATCTGAAATGGTAGACAAAGGTGATACAACAGGACCTGTCAGCGCTCAAAAAGTTTTGAGCGATAAGAGGGTAGATGTGGCAGTATTAGAATGCGCTCGTGGTGGAATTGTCAGAGCTGGTTTGGGTTTTGATAAATGTGATGTTTCAGTAGTGACCAATATCCAGGAAGATCACCTTGGCTTATCAGATATTCATACAATTGAAGAGCTTGCAGCTGCAAAGGGCATCATTATTGATGTTTTGAAGCAAGATGGCTATGCAATTTGCAATGCTGAAAATAAATATTCAAGGGAACTAGGTTTTCATGCTAAAAGTAATCATGCTTTTTTTGCAATTGACGGTACCAACTCCTGGATACAGCAACATATAAACAGTGCAGGGCTTGCTTGTATTGAGGAACAGAACATCGTTACCATTATCAGAGACGGACAAAAAATTTCCATTGCGCATGTTAAGGATATTCCGGTAACATTTGGAGGTAGGGTTTCTTTTATGATTCAAAATGTTCTTGCAGCGACACTTGCTTGTTATAGTTTAGGTCTCAAACCGGGGCAAATTTCTAAAGGCTTAGCAACATTTTTTCCATCCGCTGAACAAACGCCCGGAAGACTTAATATTTTTGAATTCAACAATTTTAAGGTAATGGTGGATTTTGCACATAACCCGGATGGTTTCAGAGGTATTAGAGATTTTATGGCTACCATTGATTCTCCTTATAAAATCGGAATTATCACAGGTACCGGTGACCGTAGAGACAGCGATTTGCTGGAACTTGGTAGTTTGAGTGCACAAATGTTTGATCACATTATCATTAGTCAGCGGAAGTTTTTACGGGGTAGAACAGCTGAAGAAATTGTGGGACTTCTTATAGAGGGAATCAAGTCACACAACCCACAAGCAAGTTACGAATACATTCCCGACTCTGTCGAACCTTTAAAACATGCTTTGGGTAAACGAACAGATAACTGTTTCATCTGCGCATTAAGTGATGTACTGGACAAACCTCTTGAGATGATTCCAAAATTTCAAGGAAAGGAGAAATTAGGAAAATTAGAATAATGTATTGAAATGATAATTGTAACTATAAAAATCTATAAAAATGAATCTTAAATTTTTATGTCTATACATATTTAATAAATATGCATTTGCTTTTGCCCTATTTATTCCAGTGAACTTGGCTTATTCTCAACCATTAACTTCTTCTCCCCCATTAGGTTATGACATCATGGTTTACTCAAATGAATTTAATACACCGTTGGGAGAAGAATTAATTGTTGACCATCAAAAATTAGGTGCAAATGCGGAATCTGATTGTGCATAATCAATATTTTACATGAAGGAAAATGTAACGGTTGAGAATGGAATATTAAGGTTAACTGCAAAAAAAGAAACCAATACAATAAATAGTAAAACCCATCCTTATACTTCTGGACAGATTCGGACTACTGATTATAAGTATGGTTATTTTGAAATAAGGGCTAAATTACCCTCAGGAAATGGTTTTTGGCCAGCTTTTTGGTTTTACTCAGGTTGTTCAACTGACAAATATAGAGAAATTGATGTTTTTGAGAATTGTGGATGTGATTGTTCCGTGATAAAATCTGGTTATTTTTTTGAAACATATTCAGGTAGCATTTCTCACAATTTTACAGATTTTTCAACTGAGCAGAGTAAATATTTGGTGGCAGATGTTTGCCATGATTTTCATATATATGGTCTCGAATGGACACCCTCAAGTTTAATTTTTTACTTTGATGGTCATCCAATACTATGCAAAACAAATCCGGGTTTCAATATTGCAATGCCAATTATTCTAAATCTGGCGGTATCAAGAAACAATGCTTGCTATGGAGGGTGTGGGCTAAACTATTGCGGAGATTTTAATTGGGAATATAACAACAAATGTGTAACAGATTGTGATACGCACTTTCCAAGTTCTTTTGAGATAGATTACTTAAAAATTTGGAAAAAAACTGAAGAAAGCTTTGAGATAATTGGACCTGGAGAAATTTGTATTAGTGAATTGGGTAGATATTATGCTCCTTATTTTCCAAACGCGAATTATGTTTGGTCAATCGACTCCGATTCTATTCAACTTTTCAATACTTGGAGGTATTGGGGGTGTGATCCAAAGGGGGTTTATAATGTTCAAGACATTGTCTCATTTAGTAGTGGAAATAAAATTTTATCACTTAAAATTAAATTTCCTGATGGTAAGATTTTAACTTCCCAAAGAAAGATTTTAATTTATAATCAACCTCCCTTTGATATTTCAAGTATAAAATTTACAAAAGATCTTAATTCTTGTTGCTATTTTCCAAATTGCACAAAAGTTACAAATGCAGAAGGGTATTTTTGGGAAATAGACAACAATAATTTTTATACAAAAGATAATTTTTCTAATTTTTGTATTGAAGACAATTATTTTCATTCCGTAAAAGTGACAGCTTTTAATGCTTGTGGCAAATCAACTCCTTTTAGCATTTCTAAACTATTTTCGAAATTGCCATGTGATTGGAAACTAAATATAACACCTAATCCAGCAACAGAGATTGTAACAATTTCGGTAGTTGAAAATATGACAAATTTGATGAATATTACTTTTTCAGTCTCTATTTCAGACTTAATGGGTAATCTAAAATTTTCAAATAACTCTTTTGAGAATGGGTCTCAAATTCATTTGTTGAATTTACCAACTGGGCTGTATAATATCAATGTAGAGTACGACGGAAATACTTTTAGCAAAATATTTTCCAAATTTTAATTTTTTATGTTTTTTGGCTTTTTTATTATTGCAGTATTATTTAGCATAATAATTTTACTGTGTCATTTCAAATTCAATAACAAATACCTGCTTTGGGTTATACTGTTCCAATTTTTAATTCTCGCAAATAAAAACCTTAATAAACCTTTTCTTAACGAATGGGACGAACAATATCACGCCCTTGTGGCAAAAAACCTTACTAGCAATTATCTTGAACCAACTCTTTATAAAGACCCAATTCTGCCATTTGATTTTAAAGCATGGAATCGCAACCACATTTGGCTTCACAAACCACCACTTACTCTTTGGTTCATGTCGGCTAGTATTTCCGTGTTTGGAAATACTGAATTTGCAGTCAGACTTCCTTCTTTGATCTTTTCGCTTTTATCTATAGTTTTAAGCTTCAAGATTATTTTAAAATTATTTGATCTAAAAACTGCTCTGATTGTAGCTTATTTTCAATCCA
>JAEUUM010000555.1 GCA_016787375.1 Saprospiraceae bacterium | reverse complement strand
AGCCCACGGTTTAAACCGTGGGCTATGTGAATATTTGAAATTTTCTAAAACCGTTTCAACGGTTTATTGATGATAAACGATTATTAAATTTGATTTTATGCCACATTCTTTCAATAAAATTTGGATACATGCTATTTGGGCTACAAAAGAAAGAATACCATTAATAAACGTTTCTGTTGAGCAAAAGGTATATAAATATATTTCAGAGGAACACAGAGGACAGGGCTGCCCTGTATGAATCATCAATGGAATGCCTGATCATATACATTGTTTTTTTTTGCTTAACCCACAAAAATCAATTGCAGATGTTATAAAGCAGATAAAAGGCAGTAGCTCTCATTATATCAATCAAAACAATTTGATTGCTGATAAATTTGCATGGCAAACAGGATATGCGGCTTATTCCGTTTCCGAATCAGGTGTTGAAAAAGTTTTTGAATACATTAAAAACCAAAAACAACACCACACAATGAAAACATTTCAACAAGAGTATGATGAGTTTTTAAAACTCTATGGTCTCAACAATGATTGATTTAGAAAACCAAATAGACCAATTGGTTTCCCTGCTTTACGAATTGACGGAAGAAGAAATAAAGATCATTGAAAGCAAATGATACGAGTATATTTTGATTGGAACATTTTTGCTTATTCTCGTATGACAGTTTTTTGGTAGTTTATACCCTAATGAAGTAGCCAATATGGCAAGTCTTCAGGAATATTCACAGCTCTCTGGTTTGTATATTTTCAATACTTGAAGGCATTAAAAAATTCAAGACCCAACATCAATTCAGTATTTATTATCAATTTTAAGTTAAAATAATTAGGGATTAAATTAAACTCAGGTTTTGTGCCGGATAGCTGCTTTAAACTTGTAAATTTGCAGCAAACAAGAAAACCCATGCCTGATTTTATACATCTGCATTGTCACACCCAATATTCCCTCCTTGACGGTGCTTCATCAATTTCAAAAATGATGGAGAAAGCAGTTAAGGACGACATGAAAGCGGTAGCGTTAACTGATCATGGCAATATGTTTGGTGCTTTTAAATTCGTTGCAGAGGCCGAAAAAAACAAATTAAAACCCATTGTGGGTTGTGAATTTTATTTAGTTGAAGACAGGCATAAAAAAGCCTTCTCTAATGCTAAAGGCGAGAAAGACCGACGATTTCACCAACTGTTACTGGCAAAAAACAAACAGGGCTACGAAAATCTTTCCAAACTTTGTTCCCTTGGTTTCATTGAAGGCATGTACAGTAAATATCCAAGAATTGACAAAGAACTGTTGTTACAATACCATGAAGGACTTATTGCCACGTCTTGTTGTATAGGTGCCGAAATACCACAAGCCATACTTGAACGAGATCTTGAAAAAGCAGAGAATCTAATCAAGTGGTGGATTGATTTGATGGGTGACGACTTCTACATAGAACTGCAACGTCACAGTGGAATGGAAGATATTGACGGAAAAGGAATCAGTCAGGAAGATGTAAACCAGCAGCTTTTATTATTTGCTGAAAAATACAATCTAAAAGTCATCGCTACCAACGATTCACATTATGTTGAGGAGGAAGATTCCGCCCCACATGACATTTTATTGTGCGTGAATACCGGAAGTAAGATCAATGATGCCGGAAGATTTGCTTTCCCGAGTAATGATTTTTACTTCAAAACCAAAAACGAAATGGCCTTGAGATTTGCTGATTTGCCGGCTGCTCTTGAGAATACAATAGAAATCTATGATAAGATTGAAACAATCAAACTCAAAAGAGATATACTATTGCCAAATTTCCCATTACCTCCTGGATTCAAAACACAGGCTGATTATTTAAGACATTTGGTGTATGAAGGAGCAAAATCTCGCTATAATGAGCTCAACGCACTAGTCACTGAACGTTTGGAGCACGAACTTAAAATTATATCCGGAATGGGCTTTGAGGGTTACTTCCTGGTGGTTCAGGACTTCATAAAAGCTGCCAGAAAACTAGGTGTGGCTGTGGGTCCTGGTAGAGGTTCTGCAGCAGGTTCAGCAGTCGCTTATTGCCTGACCATAACCAACATCGACCCAATAAAATACAGGTTGCTATTTGAGCGATTTTTAAATCCTGAAAGAATATCCATGCCGGATATTGATATTGACTTCGATGATTATGGGCGTCAGCAAGTTATTGATTATGTAGTGGATAAATATGGCAAAGACCAGGTTGCGCAGATCATCACTTTTGGCACCATGGCAGCCAAATCTTCGATTAGAGATGTTGCAAGGGTGCTTGATTTGCCGTTGTCTGATTCTGACAGAATAGCAAAATATGTACCTACCAAACCAAACACCAAATTCAAGGACATAATCAACAAATCCTCCAAAGAATTGAGTGAGAATTTTGGTGGTGACGATGTTTCGAACATCCTTAAGCTAAACGAAATTCTGGCAAAAGATGACCTGGAGGGAAGAACCATGAAAATGGCTACCAAACTAGAGGGCAGTGTACGAAACTCAGGAATCCATGCAGCTGGAATAATAATCGCACCGGATGACATTAAAAAATATATCCCGGTATGCGTTTCAAAAGAATCTGATCTATTGGTAACGCAGTTTGATGGAAGTGTAGTTGAAAGTGCCGGAATGCTTAAGATGGACTTTTTGGGCTTAAAAACATTATCTATCATTCGGGA
>JAEUUM010000461.1 GCA_016787375.1 Saprospiraceae bacterium | reverse complement strand
GGTGTCTAAAACAGCAACATTATTAAGCGTTATTAACGTGCTTACACTATCTATCTTGACAGGATAATCTAATACTTGTAACGGTGGATTGTAATCAATCTCAGATAAACACGGTATCTGACCTAAAGAGTCGGTTTTCATGATAGCCGGAAATAGCTTGTAAATATCTAAAACTTCTTGAAAATAGCCACTTAATAAGAAGCCTCCGTCAGCATTCGCTTGGATTTTGGTCATAGCTGAATAACTCGGAGAAAAAATAGAAAGCCAATTAATATTGCCGGTCAAGCTGGTTTTCAATAAAAAATTATTATAAGGCCCTATTTTAGAATATTCTCCAACCATAATTAAACTATTATTATTTGTTATGGCATCAAACACAATATATTGTCCTCCATTTGAATTTGGAAGCCGCTTTGACCAATTTATCTTACCTGAATCATCAATATTTGTTAACAGTGTGTTGAAATTCGCACCGGAACTTGAATAAAACCCACTACTGACAATGGTGTAATTACTTGGTCCGGTTTTTAGTATTTTTCTGGTAGACGAATTAAAATAACCTAAAGATTTTAGCCATAGCAATTGGCCATTTTTGTCCATTTTTGCAAAAAATAAACTACCCCCCGGAAACTTTACATCTCCATCTCTTGTACCTCCTATTATCATCCCTCCGTCTTCCGTATTGATAATTGTTTCAGCATATCCACTATTCTCAAAATTGGTTGATTTTTCCCATAATATCTCACCATCTTGGTTAAGTTTTACCATATAAATATCATTTTTCCATCCATTTTTATTTAAGACTCCTCCAATTGCTACAAAATCGCCTGTGTCAAGCATGACGGCATTATAAAATGTTGACATAGTTCCGTAATGTTTACTCCATACTACTTGTCCTGTTGCTGAAATTTTTACAAGATTTGATTTCAATTTATTTGTGCCAAAAACATAAATATTTCCTTCTAAATCTTCAAATATTTTCCCTGGATAGTAATATTGTTCTTCTAATGCAGCATTCCATACTATATTGCCGCTACTATCTATACGTGTTGCTATTAATATATCTCTATTTTGCGAACCAATCGTGTCTTCGTATGTATTTGTAATAATTTGATCCCCATTTTTACATTTTAATAATCCCCCGTCAGAATGAAGATAAAAATCTGGTTGAGCGTGATAGGTATTCAAATAAGTATTTTGACTTTGTGCCAAGTTTCCCAATAAACACAACAATATAAGTATTGGTATTTTTTTCATCAGTATCATATTATAACTTAAAAAGTACCACCCCCAAGGCTGAGGGTGGTTGTATTGTTAAATAATTTTATCAATGTCTGATTACAATCTTTTCGATTTTCGATTGTTTTTCATTGCTGACATGCACAAAGTATAGTCCACTCGGCAGGCTTGATATGTTGATGGTTTCTGAGAATTCACCTTTCATCTGAGACTCCTTTCTAAATACAGCTTTTCCCTGTGCATCTATCATCCTGATGGTTACATTGCCATTACTCCAAGATTTGTCCATTTTAATGGCCAATTGATCATTAGCAGGGTTAGGTGTTATACTTATACCTGATATTTTGGCAGCTGAAGGTTCTCTAGGTGCAACAGGTGGTGGTGGCGTACAATTCTCATCTATATAGTACAAATTGAGTTGAGTTAAACTTACATTACGTGCCATATATACTGAACGGCCTCCATCTTTGTAGCAGGCTTGAGCGATGGTATTGACGTTTTTCATGATTTAATATTTATAGCTTGTAAACTTAAAGTTACTTCTTTTCTTTGAGTTTTTCTACAACATCTATCACTCCACTACCACCAATTTCTGTGACTGCAACACCTTGCCTTGGACCAACACACTCACTACATAATACCCGGGCGACAGAATACCCTTGGGCAATACCATTTTCTCATAATGACTGATAGGAATACCATATACCCTTCTACCCAACGCATCTGAGATTTCTATC
>JAEUUM010000348.1 GCA_016787375.1 Saprospiraceae bacterium | reverse complement strand
GTTGAAAAACAATCCAAAGACGAATTTGAAAATTTTATGCACACCGAAGGATTTGATTTAAAGCCTATTGGATACACCACTAACTTACAAGAAGTACTTATATCAGTTATTTAATACAATATGTTCAAAATATTGATAAATAAGGTTTTATATGGAATAATTATTCTAATAATGGTGATAGTCACAGTATCATCAATAATATATTTGGCTCCGGTTGATCCCGCCAGGTTAAGTTTTGGACAAATGGCAGATGCTAACACAATCGAAAAGAAGAAAAAACAACTGGGACTTGACCAACCTCTTTTTACTCAATTGTTATTTTACCTCAATGATATTTCTCCTGTTTCGATCTATAGAAAAGATGAATTGGCTGAACTAAATCTTACACATATTAAGTTTAGCATTTCAAAAATTCATGCCCTTGTATTGAAGGCCCCTTATCTGAGAGAGTCATTTCAATCAGGACGAAAGGTCACTGAATTAATAGGGGAGGCCTTACCAAAAACAATATTACTTGCCTTTTCTGCACTACTTTTTGCACTATTGATTGGGATTCCTCTCGGGATTATATGTGCATTGAATCGAGACAAATTTATTGATCGATTTTTAATTACTTTTTCAACCTTAGGAGTGAGCCTGCCAAGTTATATACCGGCAATAATATTTGCAATATTATTTGGGTATGTATTTTCAAAAATCACCGGCTTAGATGTACAAGGGAGTATAATTGAATTGAATGATCTTGGGGATGAAGAAATAAAATTTAAAAATCTAATATTGCCTGTTTTGGCATTAGGAATTAGGCCGATAGCGATGATTGTTCAACTATCAAGAAGCGCGTTTTTAGATGTTCTGAATAAAGAGTATATAAAAACAGCAAGATCAAAAGGAGTAAAAACACTGCAATTGATTTATAAACATGCACTACCTAACGCCAGTATTACGATTATATCTGCATCATCGGGATGGCTTGCGACCCTTATCGCTGGTTCTTATTTTGTTGAATCAATTTTTAATTTCAAAGGTATAGGTGATTTAACCATAAATGCATTAACAAGTTTTGATATACCTGTAATACTTGGAACCTTAATTACCGTTTGTATTTTATATATAATTATCAACCTTACAGTTGACTTGCTATATTCAAAAGTCGATCCCAGAATTCAGCAAAGCTAATACTGACTTTCATGAAAATTAAAGAAATAGAATTTATAGGTTCCTTTCCTAAAGAGGAAAAAATGCCTCAGGATTTATTGCCGGAATTTGCTTTTATTGGCAGGTCAAACGTGGGTAAATCCTCACTTATAAATATGCTTTGCAACAATGAGAAACTTGCTAAAGTATCTTCTACACCGGGGAAAACACAGCTTATAAATGTTTTCATGATTAACAAAAGACTCAAAGTAATTGATTTACCAGGATTTGGATATGCAAAAGTCTCTCAAAAATTGAGAAAATCATGGGGACAAATGATTGAACATTACCTGATTAATCGGTCAAACCTGACTTGTGTTTTTGTTTTGATTGACAGCAGGTTGGAACCTCAAAAAATTGATGCTGAATTTATTGCTTGGTGCGGTGAACATAACCTACCTTTGGCACTCATTTATACAAAATCAGATAAAAGCAAATTAAATACAATCAATCAGAATATTCAAAAAATGCGAAATATTTTGCAACCAATCTTTCAAAATTTACCTGACACGCTGCTGACCTCAGCAGAGAAAAAAACCGGAAAAGAAGAAGTCTGGGATTATATAGAAAAAGTATTGGTCGCTTTTGAAAAGTTTATCCATGAAAACAAAATTAAATAATCCACTTAATTCTAAAGAATATCAGCTTATTGAAAAATGGCCAATTGCCATCCAAAATAGCAGAAGGGAAGAACTCATTCAGGAGATAATCGATTTAACCATCCAACGTTATATCAATTTGGATAATGAAACACTGGAGAGCATCATTAACAAATCAATTTATCTCGAAAAGCAAAGAATTAAAATTGACCCTTGGAAAGTTGACCCACCTAATGAAATAGTATTCTGGAATAAAGCCAAAAAAAAATTAGATCAGTCTTTACTTATTGACGATAAAATTCTGCAGAAAGAAAAACTTGTTCAAATAATCCAAAGACTGATTAAAAGGTACGCTGAGGAAATAGTTGGTCACTTTAATATTGATACATTCTTTTTCGCAAGGAAGTTTCTAACCATTTTCTTCAAAGGAATCTTTGATAGAATTAGCTTGTTTGATTTTTTCAACCTAAAAAAAGCCAAACAAAAGTGTCTGAGACACTTTCATGTGCGTGGAGACATCAATAAAATCAACGACTTATTCAATCATGGTACAGTGGTTATTTTACCGACCCACTCTTCAAACTTAGATTCAATTTTGATTGGTTTTATGGTTGATCAGGTTGCCAAATTGCCTGCTTTTTCTTATGGAGCAGGTTTAAATCTTTTCAACAACAGTATTGCGGCATTTTACATGAATCGTTTAGGAGCATATAGAGTTGATAGAAGAAAGAAAAACCCTATTTATCTCGACAGCTTGAAAAACATGTCAAGTATTTCAGTAGAAGATGGAACCAATACAATTTTTTTCCCAGGAGGAACTAGGTCCAGAGATGGGGCAGTGGAGACCAAGTTAAAACTAGGCCTGTTGGGGAGTGTCATTGATGCCCAAAGAGCATCGCTGGAAAAAGGACAAAACAACAAAATTTTTATCGTTCCCTTGGTTGTAAATTATGAAACTGTTCTTGAGGCAGGTCAGCTTGTTGAGCAACACTTAAAGCGAA
>JAEUUM010000328.1 GCA_016787375.1 Saprospiraceae bacterium | reverse complement strand
CTCTTGCATGAGCGGTATTGGTCTGATTGTGTCCCAATATTGTTGGTCTCTTTTGTTCGAGTTGACATCAATTTTTAGCAATTCATCCGAGAAAAAGTTCTCAGGATAGCTTTTATTTAGTTCATAGTTACTATAAACTGCTGTAAAAAAGCCTTTAATGTGTATGCCGATAAATTTAATTCCAAAATCAATATTCTGGGATAATATAACCCATTGATCGTTTTCTTTTGTTGGTACATATTGTTGATTTAACCACAAGGTATCCAGAATTTCCTGGTTGATTGTTTTACTTGTTATAGCTAAATGGCAAGAATGAATGTTCCAAGTATTTTCATAGATAAAAATATCGCCTCTGAAAACAGGAGAATTATCGTTTCGGGGAATGACTTTAATTTTATTAATTTGCCTGCCCTCCTGATCAAAAAAACTACCTTCCAATTTATATTTATAAAAAAGAAAAGCACCGTTGGATATGGGTGAAATAATTTGTTTGCCAAATCCGATTGAAGGCTCATAGAGATTGAATCTCATTTCTCTCGCTCTGTTGAAACTGAATCCTCTGCTATTCCCACTTACTTTTGAAGAAATCAATTCTTCCTTAATTTGATTGGGCTGTTGATAGTAATATTTTGAAAGTGATTCAGAGAGATACACTATGCCTTGCCTGTTGGTATCCAGGATACCATCGAGTGTTCCTACTTCCTGTCCAAGTATTTTGTTTGGAATTTTTATTATTTTTTGATTACCCTTTATATACACATCGGATTGGTAAGATTTGATTTGGTTTTTATAAAACTCCCTTTTATCAATGGCATTCCTTATAATTTGGTACGCAGGATCTTCAGAGGAGGCATTTATTTCAATTTCCGATATTTCAAAAGATTGAACATCCAATTTTATGTCCAGTACAATAGGTTTACCTTCATTTCTAATTCGTCTTGTCTCTGATTTATAACCAATATATTGGAATATTACATCAGATTGTCCCGGTGGCAGGCTGAGGAGGTAGGCACCTTGTGCATTAGAATTTACCCCAATTGTTGTTCCAGAGATATAAATGCTTGCAGATTGAAGGGGATGACCATTAGCATCCGTTACTACACCTGAAAGTTGAGCCTGTAACGAAATACCACCTAAGCAAAACAACAATAAACATAAAATTTCCTTCATCAAATATTTTGTTTATTCAACCATTTTTCAGCCATGAAACCAGCACAAATAGAAATTGCGTCTGTTATTTGTCCTTTTTCAATCATCTCAATAAATTTATAAAAAGGTAGTTTTTTGACCTTTAAAATTTCCGTCTCTTCGGGTTGTGCTTCTCCAATCGTAATATCTGTAGCCAGATACATGATGGCTTTTTCATCGGTTGCAGAGTTGGAAGTATGTAAAACGCCTAATTCATGCCATTTATTGGCGGTAAGCCCAGTTTCTTCTTTGAGTTCTTTTTTTGCCATTTCCAAAGGATCTTTATCCAAGGGAGAGCCCCCTTCGGGAATTTCCCAGGAATAATGGTTTAGGGGATATCGATATTGACCAACTAAATAGGTGTTAAAATTTTCATCCAAAACTACAATACCGACTGCAAGATTTTTAAAATGGACTTTGCCATAAATTCCTTGATTGCCAGAGGGATTAATCACTTCATGATGTTCAACTTTAATCCAATTGTTATCATATCTTGTTTCTGTTGACAAGGTCTGCCATGGATTTTCATTAATCTGTGTATCTTTGATCGACATAATCAGAATATTAATTTTATGAAAACAGCTGTTTTTCCGGGTTCATTTGACCCGATAACAATTGGTCATGTTGATTTGGTAAAAAGAGCTATTCCAATTTTTGACAAAATTATCGTAGCAATTGGAGTAAATACACAAAAGAAGTATCTTTTTAATCTCGAACAAAGAAAAAAATGGCTTTGTGAGGTATTTTCTGAGTATCCTCAGATTGAAATTGATGTTTTTGAAAATCTAACAGCGCATTATTGTAAAAAAAAGCATGCTGATTTCATTTTGAGAGGTTTGAGAAATGCAAGTGATTTTGATTATGAAAAAACTATATCACAACTCAATCATATAGTTGGGAATGGAATAGAGACAGTCTTTTTAATTAGCCAACCCGAATTTTCGCATATAAGTTCAACAATTGTCAGGGAAATAATTTTAGGTAACGGTGACGCAAGTCCCTTTTTACCTGAACAAATCAAAATCTAACTTTAACTTTGTATAAAATTTTAAAAACATGCCAAACTCAATAGTTAAGATCCCAAAAGCTTTAAATGAGCCAGTTTTGAATTATTCTCCAGGCTCACCAGAGAAAGCTGAAATTAAAAAAGCATTGAAAGAATTTAAGTCAAGTAATTTTGATATTGCCATGGTTATTGATGGTAAAAAAGTTACAACTGATAAACAAAT
>JAEUUM010000299.1 GCA_016787375.1 Saprospiraceae bacterium | reverse complement strand
GTACTTCCTCTGCAAGACCAAAAATATTCAGAATAGATTTATCTGTATCAAAACCGATAGCACGCAATAATGTGGTTACCGGAAACTTTTTCTTTCTATCGATATATGCATACATGACGGTATTAATGTCAGTCGCAAATTCCATCCAAGCACCTTTAAAAGGAATTACCCTGGCAGAATAAATTTTACTACCGTTAGGATGTACGCTTTGTCCGAAGAAAACTCCGGGAGAACGGTGCAACTGAGAGACGATTACACGCTCAGCTCCGTTGATAACAAAGGTACCCTTTGGGGTCATATATGGAATATTGCCCAAAAATACATCTTGAACAATTGTTTGAAAATCAACATGTTCCTCGTCATTACACGACAATCTCAACTTAGCTTTAAGAGGAACAGAGTAAGTTAGACCTCTCTCAATACATTCCTCAATAGAATAACGAGGAGGATCTACAAAATAATCCTGAAATTCCAAAACGAAGATGCTCCTTGCATCAGTTATCGGAAAGTTTTCCTGAAAGACTTTAAAAAGGCCCTCGTTGGTTCTATTTTCAGGAGTCGTTTCAAGCTGAAAAAATTCTTGGAACGATTTTAGCTGTATGTCTAGAAGATCAGGAGGAGTGAGTGGATATTTGATTTTTCCAAAATTTACTCTTTTGCTTTCAGCATAGAGCATTTCGCTGTTGTTAGCCATTACCTAGATAATTTAGAAATTAACAAAACTATGTTAAGTTAGTTTTGAATATTAAGATTTTTCAACTCTCTCGTCAAATAAAACAGCAATAGGCCTAGATAAGTGACTGTAATCACTTATCTAAACCTAAAATTACTGTATGTATAGATTGAATGCCACAAAGGCTGTCATAAAGATTCCGATTATCTTACCGTTTAGAATTACTTCAATTCGATAGATGCACCGGCTCCTTCAAGAGTAGCTTTGATAGACTCAGCCTCATCCTTAGTACAACCCTCCTTAACCATTGCTGGTGCAGCGTCTACCAAATCTTTAGCTTCTTTCAATCCAAGTCCAAGTAGGTTTTTAACCTCTTTTACAACATTTAATTTTCCTGCACCAGCTGATGTCATAAATACATCAAATGATGTTTTTTCTGCTACAGCAGCTTCGCCACCTCCAACCGGAGCAGCAGCAACTGCAACAGCAGCAGCAGCAGGTTCGATACCGTACTCATCCCTAAGAATAGTTGCCAACTCATTAACCTCTTTAACGGTTAAATTTACTAGTTGGTCTGCAAGTGCTTTTAAATCAGCCATTTTTTTTGTTTTTTAGTTTCTATAATTTTACGCGCGTGTATCGCTTGGAAGCCATAATAAGTTTAAGAAATTACTTTGCAGCTCTTTCTTCCAATGCTTTTACCAAACCTGCAATGGTTGAACCACCCGATTTAAGTGCACTGATAACATTTTTAGCAGGAGATTGTAAGATGGTAATTATTTCCCCAATCAACTGTTCTTTAGATTTCAAGTTAACTAGATCTTCTATCATATGGTCACCCAAATAAATAGCAGAATCAATATAAGCCGCCTTAATAAGGGGTCTTGTTTCATCTTTTCTAAATTCTTTGATAATCTTTGCAGGTACCGATGCTGTTTCTGTAAACATAATTGCTGTAGGTCCATGCAATGCCTCGTACAAGCCGGCATAACCTCTTTCGTCACCAAAAGATTCCATTGCCTTTCTCAACAAAGTGTTTTTAACAACTTTCATCTCAACACCTTTGTCAAAACATATTCTACGAAGGTTATTGATTCTCTCGACAGTTAATGAAGAAGAATCAGTGATATAGAAAAAGTTTGAATCGCTAAGTTTTTCCTTCAATTCTTCAATAGCAACTCCTTTATTTGATTTATTCATAATTTGATAGCTTTAACGTTGATTACTTAATAGTTCTAGGATCAACTTTGATTCCCGGACTCATAGTGCTTGCAATTGATACAGAACGAACATAGGTACCTTTTGCTGAAGATGGTTTCATCTTTATAAGAGTACTTAATAATTCGTGAGCATTTCCTTCTAGTTTGTCTGGAGAAAATGAAACCCTTCCTACGGAAGAGTGCACAATTCCATACTTGTCAACTCTAAAAGAAATTTTACCACCCTTCACATCCTGCACTGCAGAAGCAACATCCATAGTGACCGTACCAGTCTTAGGATTTGGCATTAGACCACGAGGTCCGAGGATTCTACCAATTTTACCAAGTTGAGCCATTACTGTTGGCATTGCTACAATAACATCAATATCTGTCCATCCACCCGCAATTTTTTGTATGTATTCGTCTAGTCCGGCATAATCAGCACCAGCTGCAGTTGCTTCAGCTTCTTTATCAGGTGTACACAAAACCAATACTCGTTTGGTTTTACCTGTACCATGAGGCAAAGTTACTGTACCACGGATGGCTTGATCTGCTTTTCTAGGGTCTACACCTAAACGGATGTGTAAATCTACTGAAGCATCAAATTTAGTTGTGTTAACTTCTTTGACCAACTGCATTGCTTCCAAAAGGGAATACAATTTATCAGGGTCAACTTTTGCAGCAATAGCTGCTCTTTTTTTGGATAATTTAGCCATAAATAAAAGTTTGAGGTTCAGACATTCCGCTATTACCGGAACTCCCTGCTATTAAAAAATATTACTCGTTATCATCACTCACTGCAGTAGCACCCCAAGGAGCGTCGCCCTTGATTGTGATACCCATACTACGTGCGGTTCCTGCTACCATTTTCATTGCAGACTCGATTTTAAATGCATTTAGATCAGGCATTTTATCTTGTGCTATTGCTTTAATTTGGTCCCATGTCACTGTACCATTTTTTAAACGGTTAGATTGTGCAGAACCCTTTTTAATTCCAGAGGCTTCAAGTAACTGCACAGCAGCCGGTGCAGTCTTGGTAATAAACTCAAAAGATTTGTCTTTGTAAACTTCAATTACAACAGGAATAATTTTGCCCGGAGTATCCTGAGTTTTTGCATTGAATCTTTTGCAAAATTCCATGATATTTACACCTTTAGAACCAAGAGCAGGTCCGATAGGAGGTGCCGGATTTGCTTGACCACCTTTAACTTGTAGCTTAATTCTGTATTCTACTTCTTTAGCCATTGCTTATTTGTTTATAATATTATGTTTTCTCAACTTGCATGAAATTAAGCTCAACCTCAGTTCCACGCCCAAATATTTTTACTATCAATTTGATCTTCTTCTTTTCTTCGTTGACTTCAATTATGTCACCAACAAACTCAAAGAAAGGACCATCTATTATTTTAACTGTTTCACCAACAATAAATGGTTCGAGATTTGACTCCCCAACCTCTGATGATTCATCCATCTTACCTAACAGTCTGTTTGCTTCAACAGCCTGCATCGGAATGGGTTTCGTTGAACCAAGAAAATTAATAACGTTTGGCAAACCTGCTATTCCCTGAACTATTTCAGAGGAGAATTTAGCCTGATCTGCTTCTACCAAAATGTATCCCGGTAGAATGTTTCTTTCGGTTATAACTTTTTTCCCGTTGCGAATTTTGTAAACCTTTTCAGAGGGAACCACTACTTGAGTAACGATATCTCTCCAGCCACAACTATCAATTTCACGGTCGATTCTATCACGGATAGACTTTTCCTTTCCACTAATTACACGCAACGAAAACCATTTCTTATCTTCTGACATACGGGGGGTAAATTTAAACTCAGTGAGAAATGGATTTAACCAACGTTATAAATTAATTTAAGAAGTTGTTGGCAGATCACATCCATAAAAAAGACACAAATAGTAGATATGACAACAAAACTAACAACCACTTTAGCAGATTCAATCAAATTGTTCGTACTCGGCCAAGAGACCTTGTTGATCAATTCGTCATAACTCTCACTTAAATATAATTTTACCTTATCCATCAGCTTTTGTTTTTAAAAAATAATCTTGCACGGGCAGCAGGAATCGAACCCGCAACCTACGGTTTTGGAGACCGCCACTCTACCAGTTGAGCTATGCCCGTATATGCGAAAATTAAGCACCCCCTAGGAGGTGCTTAATTCGTGCTATTATAAATTAGATTAATAAAATATTAATCAAGAATCTCAGTAACCTGACCAGCACCAACTGTTCTACCTCCTTCACGAATCGCAAAACGAAGACCTTTTTCCATCGCAATTGGGTTGATAAGTATTACCTCAAGTGATACGTTATCACCAGGCATTACCATTTCAACTCCATCTGGAAGTTTACAATCTCCTGTTACGTCTGTTGTACGGAAATAAAACTGAGGACGGTAGCCGTTGAAGAATGGAGTGTGACGTCCACCTTCTTCCTTGCTCAATACATAAACCTCACATTTGAATTTTCTGTGTGGCTTAACTGAACCCGGAGCACAAATAACCATACCTCTTCTAATAGCTTCTTTATCGATACCTCTCAAAAGCAATCCGGCATTATCACCAGCTTCACCTCTGTTCAATAACTTACGGAACATCTCTACACCAGTACATACTGAAGTCAAAGGCTTCTCGCCTTCAGCTTGCATACCTACGATTTCAACAGGGTTACCAACTTCGATAACACCTCTTTCAATACGACCTGTAGCAACAGTACCACGACCAGTGATTGAGAATACGTCCTCGATAGGCATCAAGAATGGTTTGTCGATATCTCTTACTGGCTCTTTGATTTCGTTATCACAAGCATCCATCAAATCAAGAATTGCCTGAACTGCAGCAGGATCACCTTCAAGAGCCTTTAGTGCAGAACCTTTAATAACTGAACAATTGTCGCCATCAAAACCGTAAGCAGAAAGAAGTTCTCTTACTTCCATTTCAACAAGCTCCAACATCTCAGGGTCGTCAACTAAGTCAACTTTATTCATAAAAACTACAAGAGAAGGTACACCAACCTGACGAGCAAGAAGGATGTGTTCTCTTGTTTGAGGCATAGGACCATCAGTAGCTGCAACCACGATGATAGCACCATCCATTTGAGCCGCACCAGTTACCATGTTCTTTACATAGTCAGCGTGACCTGGACAGTCAACGTGCGCATAGTGACGAGCTGCCGTTTGATACTCAACGTGAGCAGTGTTGATAGTGATACCTCTTTCTTTTTCTTCTGGAGCAGCGTCGATCGAATCGTAATCCTTTTTCTCTGCTAGACCTCTATCAGCCAAAACTGAAGTGATCGCAGCAGTTAATGTGGTCTTACCGTGGTCAACGTGACCGATAGTACCAATATTTAGGTGAGGCTTCGATCTGTCGAATGTTTCCTTAGCCATCGTTTAATTTTTTTGTAATTTGTGATTAAATAATAATTAATAAAATTTTTCCTTTTTGAGCCAATGAAGGGAATTGAACCCCCGACCCCTTCCTTACCATGGAAGTGCTCTACCCCTGAGCTACATTGGCTTAA